>NZ_CP109994.1:3303901-3604256 GCF_025947065.1 Flavobacterium sp. N1736 | reverse complement strand
TTTCATTTAAATGATAGTTTAAAAGATAAAGACACCATAGGAACTTCAACCAAATGGAGAACTTTAAATGTTCCGCATGATTGGAGTATCGAAGGGAAATTTGACGAGAAAAGTCCCGCCGGATATGGGGGCGGAGCGCTTAATGGAGGTTTAGGATGGTATAAGAAAACTTTCAAAATAAACGCTTCTGATAGCAGTAAAATTATATCAGTTGCCTTTGATGGAGTTTACAAAAACAGCGAGGTCTGGGTAAACGGACACTATTTAGGAAAACGTCCAAACGGATATATTGGCTTTCAATATGACATGTCACCGTACTTAAATTACGGAGAAAAAAACAACGAAATTATTGTAAAGGTTGACAATTCAAAACAACCCAATTCACGCTGGTATTCAGGTTCAGGAATTTTTAGAAATGTCTGGATCGAAACCACAGATAAATTACACGTTGCACAATGGGGAACTTATGTGACAACGCCAAAAATTACGGCTGAAAAAGCCTTGGTTAATATTGAAACTACGATTAAAAATCAATATTCAACTTCAAAAAAAGCAACAGTAACGACTACTATTTTTTTTAATGCAGGAGACGAACGTAGACGACTAAAATCGACTACTCAAAATATAACAATTGGTGCAAATGCCAATCAGACTATTAAACAAGTAACAGAGGTTAACACGCCAGCTCTATGGTCGGTTGAACAACCTGAATTGTACACCGCCGAAACTGAAATTATAATTGATGATAAAACTATCGATCGATACAAAACTAATTTCGGAATCAGAGATTTTAAATTTGATGTTGATAAAGGTTTTATCCTTAACGGAAAACAGCTAAAAATCAAAGGCGTTTGTATGCACCACGATTTAGGTCCGTTAGGTTCTGCAATCAACACGCGCGCCATCGGGCGTCAGCTTGAAATCCTGAAAGAAATGGGTGTAAACGGAATCAGAACTTCGCATAATCCGCCCGCTCCGGAACTTTTAGAACTTTGTGATAAAATGGGTTTCATCGTTATGGATGAAGCATTTGATATGTGGAAAACAGCCAAAACCAAATACGATTATGCAAACGACTGGGACAAATGGCACAAAAAAGATTTAGTCGATCAATTACTTCGTGACCGAAATCATCCAAGTGTTTTTATGTGGAGTATCGGAAACGAAATTCCCGATCAATGGAATGAAAACGGCGTAAAAACGGCAAAAGAATTAGCGGCGATTACACGTCAATACGATAAAACACGTCCGATTACAGCAGCGATGAATCCGCCGGTAAATATGAATATCGATAATGTGACATTGCAATTTGAACAAGCAAAAGTACAATATAATGCAATCGCAAAATCGGGTGCTTTGGATATTATTGGGTACAATTATGCGCATCAAACCTATGAATATCATAAAAAGAATTTCCCCGGAATTCCTTTTATCGCAACCGAAACTACTTCGGCATTAGAAACCCGTGGATATTATGATGCCGTTTCAGATACGATAAAAAAATGGCCCGTAAGATGGGATCTTAAATTTACAGAAGGAAATCCTGGAAACACCGTTTCAGCTTACGATCAGGTGCAAGCGCCTTGGGGTTCTACGCACGAAGCAACATGGAAAGTAATTAAAAAACACGATTATCTTTCCGGAATGTACATCTGGACAGGTTTCGATTATATCGGAGAACCAACTCCGTACGAATGGCCGTCGATCAGCTCTTATTTCGGAATTGTAGATTTAGCCGGTTTCCCAAAAGATGTTTATTATATGTACCAAAGCGAATGGACAGACAAAACCGTGCTGCACATTTTTCCACATTGGAACTGGAAAGCAGGACAAACCGTTGATGTTTGGGCTTACTATAATAAAGCTGATGAGGTTGAACTTTTCCTTAACGGAAAATCAGTAGGAGTTCGCAGTAAAAAAGGAGAAGATTTACACGTTATGTGGAGAATTCCTTTTCAACCCGGAACACTAAAAGCCATTTCCCGTAAAAACGGAAAAACAGTTCTGGAAACGGAAATAAAAACAGCCGGAAATCCATCAAACTTAAAACTAACAGCAGACAGAAGTAACATCAAAGCAGACGGAAATGATTTGTCTTTTGTAACCGTAGATATTCTCGATGCAAAAGGAACTTTGGCTCCAAATGCAAACAACGAAATCAACTTCTCCTTAAAAGGAAACGGAAAAATAGTAGGCGTTTGCAGCGGAGATCCCGTAAGTCACGAATCGTACAAAGGTTCAAAACATACAGCACTTAACGGAAAATGTTTAGTCATTATTCAGTCTGAAAATAAAACAGGAAGATTAGAATTAACCGCTAAAGCGAATGGATTAAAACCAGCCACAATCGTAATTACAGCAGAATAATAAGTTACATTCCTAACAGGTTTCCAAAACCTGTTAGGTATAAATAGGATTTAAATAAATAAATCAAACCTACAAGGTTGAAAAAACCTTGCAGGTTGAGAAGCAATAAATAACGATATGCCTTTCCTGCAAGGTTTTCAAAACCTTGTAGGTATAAATAGTAAAGTATAGAATAAAAAATAGCAAACCTACAAGGTTTTGAAAACCTTGCAGGAAGGAAATACAAAAACTAAACTAATGAAAAACACATCACTAACCACATTGTTTTCAGCTTTCATGCTTGGATTTGTTTTGACGCCAAAAGCATCAGCACAAATTCAGAATGCCGATGTATTAAATGCTCCAATAGATATCAGCAAGGATTTTCAGAATTATCTGAACACCTTTTATTTCGCTGATGAACTTACAGCTTTTGATCCTGCAACAGGAAAAGGAACGATAAAATATCTGAGATACAATTATAAAACGCGTCAGGCATTCAACAACATGATGATGAAGCCAGATGTAGTTCCTGCAAACGAATTTCCAACGACAGAATATCAGGCTTCTCCTGAATTGCCGTTCCAGATTCAGTTTGTTTCAGATCGTACTATTAGAATCAAAACCACTTCAGGACCACAATTTCATCCTGAAAAAGAATCTTTAATGCTGATTAATGGCGTTGCGCCAAATCATCCTGAATTATGGAAATATTCTAAAATTGAAGGTGGACATAAATACACGAGCCAACATGGTTCAGTTGAAATTTTAACGAAGCCGTGGCATGTAAAAATTTACGATGAAAAAGGGAAGCTTTTAACAAGCACACTTCATGATTCGGATTTACAAAATACCTACACGCCAACACTTCCGTTTTCGTATGTTCGCAGAAACAGCGATTATTCAAGAAGTATGGGAGCAGCTTTCAGCTTAGAACCGGACGAAAAAATATTTGGTTGTGGAGAATCATTCACACAATTCAACAAACGCGGACAAAAAGTTGTTTTATGGACAGATGACGCAAACGGAATCCAGAATGAAACGATGTACAAACCTGTTCCGTTTTATATGAGCAGCCGCGGTTACGGAGTTTTCATGCACCATTCGACACCTATTACGGTTGACTTTGGTAAATATTACGCAAGTGCCAACGAAATGTATATTGGCGACGACGAAGCCGATTTATTTTTCTTTATCGGAGAACCAAAAGACGTTTTAGACCAATATACAGATTTAACCGGAAAAGCTGCAATGCCACCACTTTGGTCATTTGGTTTCTGGATGAGCCGAATCACGTATTTCTCAGAAAAAGAAGGACGTCAGGTAGCAAAAGATTTACGTAAATATAAAATTCCAACAGATGTTATCCACTTCGACACCGGTTGGTTTGATGTAGATTGGAGAAACAATTACGAGTTTTCAAAAGACCGTTTTCCGGATGCTCAAAAAATGATGTCAGATCTTAAAGACGATGGATTCCATGTGTGTTTATGGCAATTGCCTTATTTTTCACCAAAAAATACATTGTTTAACGAAATTATGGACAAGAATTTAGCCGTAAGAGATCGCAAAGGAAATCTTCCGTACGAAGATGCCGTTCTTGATTTCTCAAATCCTGAAACGGTAAGCTGGTATCAGGCAAAACTGAAACATTTATTTGATCAGGGCGTTTCGGTTTTCAAAGTAGATTTTGGAGAAGCTGCTCCGCCAGACGGAATTTACCATTCAGGAAGAACAGGTTTTTACGAACACAATTTATACCCGTTAAGATACAATAAGGCTGTCGCCGAAATTACCCAAAAAGAAAAAGGATACACCTTAATATGGGCAAGAAGTACATGGGCAGGATCTCAGCGTTATCCATTACATTGGGGTGGCGATGCCGAAACGACAAACGGCGCAATGTCGGCAGAATTACGCGGCGGACTTTCATTAGGTCTAAGTGGATTCAGTTTTTGGAGTCATGACGTAGGAGGATTTGCAACAAAATCACCGGAGAATTTATACAGAAGATGGGCACCTTTCGGGATGTTTACTTCGCACGTAAGAAGCCACGGAGAACCTCCGCGCGAACCTTGGTTGTACAGCAAAGATTTCCTTGAAGGATTTAGAAAAGCAGATAATATGCGTTACGAATTAATGCCATATATCTACGCTCAGGCGAAAGAAAGTTCTCAAAAAGGATTACCAATGATGCGTGCTTTATTTGTAGAATATCCAAATGATCCGGGAGCGTGGTTAGTAGACAATGAATATTTATTTGGTTCAAGCATGTTGGTTGCGCCACTTTTTGAAGAAGTTACAGAAAGAGATGTTTATCTTCCGGAAGGAACATGGATTGATTACCAAACCAAAAAAGTATACCAATCAGGCTGGCATAAAATCAAAGCCGGAGAAGTGCCAATTATAGTTCTTGTAAAAGACGGAACAGCATTGCCTCACATCGCTTTGGCACAATCTACAAAAGATATGGATTGGAGTAAATTGACATTAAAAATATATGCAAGTGACAAAACCACTTCGGCTACAGCCAAAGTATTTTTACCGGACGGCGATGCAGTACAAGAAATAAAAGTAACTAAAAACGGAAACAATTTTGACGTAACTTCAAACCCATTTAAAGGAAAAACAACTCTAAAAACAGAGTGGGTAAAATAAAAAAGTTATGCCACAGATTACATAGATTAAAAAGATTATTACTCTCGCAGATTTGGCAGATTTAGCAGATTTTTTTTTAATTTCTATGATTAGTAAAAAATAGCTACAGATTAAAAAGATTAAAATCTGCTCAATCTGCCAAATCTGCGAGAAAAAATAAACACACAGAAAAAAGAAATCATTTTTAATCTGTGTGAAAAAAAATAAACACATAGAAACATAGATTTTTTTGTAAACTTTAAATAAGTAAACAAAAAAGCAAGCTTTCACACATAGCTATGTTTGTTAATACAAGTGAAACGCCTTTTGTAAGTTTACAAAATCCTATGTCTCTATGTGTTAAAAAAAATAATCCCAACAAGGGATAAAAAATAAGTTTTTGTTGAGTTTGTAAATCGGGTGAAGTCTCATAAGCAACACCCGATTTATTAAAAATGAATTAAGAAAAATATCATGAAAAATTACCTCATTCTTCCCGCTTTAATCCTCTCCGTTTCGATTGGATACAGTCAGAAAAGTAAAAATGCTTATGAATTGGCATCGCCAAACGGGCAAAACAAAATTAAATTTGAGTTAGTAAAAAACGCTCCGAAATATGCTGTTTCACACGGAAAAACCGAAGTGATTACACCATCAGATATGGGTTTTTTATTAAAAGGAAATGAAAATTTAAGTTCTGATTTTGAAATCAAAAGTGTGAAAAATTCCACTTTCGACGAAACCTGGGAACAAGTTTGGGGAGAAAAGAAAAACATCAGAAATCATTACAACCAGCTTTCGGTTCAATTACAGCAAAAAGCAGGAAACAAACGTAAACTGGAAATTCAGTTTCGCGCGTTTGATGACGGAATTGCTTTTAGATATGTGTATCCAAAACAAAGTGTAAAAGACAGTATTTTCATTATGGATGAAAAAACGACTTTTAACCTAAAAGAAGATGGAAAAGCATGGTGGATTCCCGCAAACAGAGAAAACCGCGACGAATATCTTTTTAAAGATGCTCCTGTAAGTACACTTGATACGGTTTTGACTCCGCTAACAATCGAAAGCAAAAGCGGATTAGCATTAAGTTTTCATGAAGCAAACTTAGTAGATTTTGCCAGTATGACTTTGGTAAACACAACCGGAACTCAGCTAAAATCAGACTTAGTGCCGTGGGCAGATGGCGTAAAAGTTCGTGTAAAAGATACATTTACCTCTTCATGGAGAACACTTCAAATTGGAGAAACTCCGGCAGATTTAATTACATCTTATTTGATTTTAAACCTGAACGAACCAAACAAATTAAAAAATACAGCAAGTTATTTCAAACCATACAAATACTTCGGAATTTGGTGGGGAATGCATATTGGAAAATATACTTTTTGGGAAAGCGACAAACAAGGCGCTACAACAAAACATGCCGAAGAATATATCGATTTTACGGCAAAAGAAGGCTTTCATCATTTATTGATCGAAGGATGGAACAAAGGCTGGACGCCGGCATGGTATGAAAACCACATGCACATGTTTAGTTTTACTAAAAGTGCAGACAATTTCGATTTAGAAAAAGTAGTAGATTACGGAAACAAAAAAGGTGTAGCGCTTATTGGTTACCACGAAACAGGTTCAAACTTAATTAACTACTTAAAAGAAGTTGACGAAGGTTTTGCGTTGTACAAAAAACTGGGAATTCATTCCGTTAAAATTGGACACGTAGGTTCGAAATTAAATATGAAACAAATGCACTTCGGGCAATTTGGAGTAAACTATTTCAGATACATTTTAGAAAAAGCAGCACAATATGATTTAGCCGTATTGTATCACGAATCTATAAAAGATACCGGAGAACGCAGAACTTTTCCAAACATGGTTTCAAGAGAAGCAGCGCGTGGACAGGAATACAACGCTTGGAGCGAAGGAAATCCGCCAAATCACTTAACGATTATCCCGTTTACAAGATTGCTTTCAGGACCAATGGATTACACACCGGGAATTTTTGATGTTGAGGTAAAACAAGGTTACCCGGGAAAAAGAGTTCACGGAACAGCAGCGCAGCAATTAGCATTGTATGTTACGATTTATGCACCAATCCAGATGATGGCAGATTTACCTGAAAATTATGAAGGAAAACCAGCATTACAATTCCTAAAAGATGTTCCAACAGATTGGGAAGATACAAAAGTATTAGAAGGAAAAATAGGAGAATACATCACCACAGCGCGTAAAGACAGAAACAGCGCCGATTGGTATTTAGGAACAATTACAAATGAAAATGCAAGAGACGTAAATGTTTCTTTATCATTCCTGGATCCAAACGCAACTTACGAAGCTCAGATTTACGCTGACGCCGAAGGAACTGATGAAACACATAATCCTGCTGAAATCGCAATTTCGAAAAAAACGGTAAAATCTTCAGATTCACTAAAATTACATTTAGGCGGCGCCGGAGGAACAGCAATTAGATTAAAAAAATTATAGATATAGATTGTCAAACCCGACAGGTTTTTAAAACCTGTCAGGTTTACTAACAAACATCAGGATTTTAAAAAACATTTTTCAGATGAAAAAATATTCAACAATACTATTTCTTTCATTACTTCTAATCAATATTAATTTGTTTGGACAAAATTCGAATGCGGTAAAATCTGACGAAAGAATCATAAAAGTCGATTACAACAAAAGCGCAGGAAAACTGAACACTATGTTCAAAGAATGTATTGGCGCCGGAAGAGCAAACGAAGGTTTACGCGCCGATTGGCAACAGCAATTGGCAATGGCAAAACAAGAATGTGATTTTAAATACATCAGAATGCACGGTTTATTGTCTGATGATATGGCGGTTTATCGCGAAGATTCAAATGGAAATCCCGAATACAATTATCAATATATCGATGCTTTATATGATTTTATATTGAGCATAAAGATGAAACCTTTTGTAGAATTAGGATTTATGCCTAATGCATTGGCAAGCGGAAGTCAGACTATTTTTTGGTGGAAGGGAAATGTTACGCCTCCAAAAGATTATAAAAAATGGGAAGATTTAATTCGAAATCTAACCCAGCATTTCAAAGAACGTTACGGAGATGAAGAAGTAAAAACATGGTATTTTGAAGTTTGGAACGAACCTAATTTATCTCCGGGTTTCTGGACAGGAACGCAGGCAGAATATTTCAAATTATATGAATATGCTGCACGCGGCATCAAAAGTGTAAATCCGGCTTATAAAGTGGGCGGACCTGCAACAGCGGGAGCAGGCTGGGTTCCGGAAACAATAGACTTTTGCACTAAAAACAATGTTCCGTTAGATTTTATTTCGACACATACTTATGGTGTAAAACAAGGATATTTAGATGAATTCGGAACATCGGGAACAGTTTTAAATAAAGAAGATTCGAGTATAAGCGGCGATGTAATTAATTCACGTCAACAAATTTCAAATTCGGCAAAGCCAAAATTAGAATTACATTATACAGAATGGAGCACATCATATACTCCTGCAGATCCAATTCATGATAGTTACCATTCAGCAGCTTATATTTTGCAGAAACTAAAACAAGTTGGCAATGCGGCAAATTCCATGTCGTATTGGGTTTTTACCGATATTTTTGAAGAACCGGGTCCAAGATTTACACCGTTTCACGGCGGTTTCGGATTATTAAATACACAAGGAATCAAAAAACCGGCTTATTTCTCGTATTCTTTTTTGAATAAATTAGGAGAAACAGAACTTCAAAATAACGACAAATCTTCGTGGGCAACTAAAAACGCAAAAGGCGATGTACAATTGTTGGTTTGGGATTTTACGAATACGCATCCGGGAGATAAAGTATGGAATCAAACCTATTATGTTCAGGATTTACCATCACAGCCAAAAGGAACTTTAAAAATTGAAGTTGAAGGTTTGAAAAAAGGAAAATACAATCTCGAAATCTACAAAGTAGGTTATAAAACAAATGACGCTTACGCAGATTATCTCGCCATGGGAAAACCAAGTCAGTTATCGCGAGAGCAGGTAAATATCATTAAACAAAAAAACAATGGCGCTTTATGGGCGACTGAAAAAGTAACCATTGATGCAAAAGGAACTTATAGCAAAGATTTTAAAATCAATGAAAACGATGTTTTTTTATTGAATTTTGTAAAGCTTTAATTTCTTAAAAGAACAAATTCAAAAAACTAAAAAAAACTATTAAGCATGAAAAACAAAATTTTATACCTGTCAGCCGCATTGGCTTTTGCAGTATTTACATCTTGTAAAAGTGATGTAAAAACAGCAGATTCTGAAACAGCGCAAAAAGAATATCAAGGCAAAGAAATAGGATCAGAATTTGATGCAGAAATCGATAAGTTAGTTTCTCAAATGACATTGGAGGAAAAAATAGGCATGTTGCACGGAAACAGTATGTTTACTTCCGGCGGCGTAAAACGCTTAGGAATTCCTGAATTAAAAATGGCCGACGGACCGCTTGGTGTTCGTGAAGAAATCTCGCGAGACAATTGGGCACCGGCAGGTTTGACAAATGATTTTGCAACCTATTATCCGGCAGGCGGAGGTTTAGCCGCAACCTGGAATGCTGAAATGGCGTATACTTTTGGAAATAGTGTTGGACAGGAATTGCGTGCGAGAGACAAAGATATGTTGCTTTCGCCGGCAATTAATATCGTAAGAACGCCGCTTGGCGGAAGAACTTACGAATACATGAGTGAAGATCCGTTTTTGAATAAAAAAATTGCAGTGCCGTTAATTGTTGGTTTACAAGACAACGATGTTATGGCTTGCGTAAAACATTTTGCAGCAAACAATCAGGAAACTAATCGTGACTTTGTAGATGTAAGAATGGACGAACGTACACTTCGCGAAATTTATCTTCCGGCATTTGAAGCATCTATAAAAGAAGCGCACGCTTATGCAGTTATGGGCGCTTACAACAAATTTAGAGGCGAATATTTGTGTGAGAATGATTATATGCTAAATAAAATCCTGCGTAACGAATGGGGATTTAAAGGCGTTGTAGTTTCAGATTGGGCTGCGGTACATTCTACAGTAAAATCTTTAGAAAGTGGTTTGGATATTGAAATGGGAACTCCAAAACCATTCAATGAATTTTTCCTTGCCGATAAATTAATCGCTGCTGCAAAAAACAAAGAGATTTCAGAAGCAGAATTGGATAAACATGTAAAAAGAATTTTACGTACTTTATTTCAGGTAAAAGCTATGGGAAGCCAAAGTAAAGACCGTGTAAAAGGAAGTATTTCGACAGAAGCACATTATCAGGACGCTTATAAAATTGCAGCAGAAGACATCGTTTTATTGAAAAATGAAAACAATGCATTGCCATTAAAATTAGACGGAGTAAAATCGATTGCAGTAATTGGAAACAACGCTACGAAGAAAAATGCTCTTGGCGGATTTGGTGCAGGCGTTAAAACAAAAAGAGAAATTACTCCGCTTGAAGGTTTAAAAAACAGATTGCCATCGTCAATTAAAATCAATTATGCCGAAGGATATTTAGAGCGTTACGACGAAAAAAATAAAGGGAAATTAGGCGATATTACCTTAAACGGTCCCGTAACTATAGATCAATTAGATCCTGCAAAAGTTCAGGAAGCGGTAGAAGCAGCTAAAAAATCGGATGTTGCAATTATTTTTGCGGGTTCAAACCGTGATTATGAAACAGAAGCTTCAGATCGTAGAAATTTAAAATTACCATTTGGGCAGGAAGAATTGATTCAGAAAGTAATAGCAGCAAACCCAAGAACAATTGTAGTTATGGTTGCCGGAGCACCTTTTGATATTGATGCAGTAACCAAAAAAACATCAGCTTTAGTTTGGTCTTGGTTTAATGGTTCAGAAGGAGGAAATGCTTTGGCAGATGTAATTTTAGGAAAAGTAAATCCATCAGGAAAATTACCGTGGACAATGCCTAAACAAATTATGGATTCTCCGGCACACGCAACAAACAGTTTCCCAGGAGGAAAAACAGCAAATTATGGTGAAGGAATTTTGGTAGGATACCGTTGGTTTGATACTAAAAATATCGCGCCGTTATTTCCTTTCGGATACGGATTATCATACACCACTTTTGCTTTTGATAATGCAAAAACAGACAAAACTTCGTACGGACAAAACGAAACAATCACGGTTTGGATTGATGTAAAAAACACCGGAAAAGTTGATGGAAAAGAAGTTGTTCAGTTGTACACTTCAAAAGCAGATTCGAAAATAACACGCGCGGCACAGGAATTAAAAGGTTTCCAAAAAATATTAGTAAAAGCAGGAAATTCAGAAACCGTAACCATTAAAGTTCCGGTAAAAGAATTAGCATATTATGATGTTGCAGCCAAAAAATGGACAATTGAGCCAGGAAAATATACTTTGAAATTAGGAAATTCTTCAAGAGACATCAAGAAAGAAATTGTTGTAACGATCAAGTAATAATAGATTTTGCATTAATTGTGTGGGTCTTATAATTTAGATTATAACAGGAAACCCGATGAAATTATTTTCAGAATGCATTTAATGTTTTTAAGGAATGAGAACCACATAATTAATTGTAAAAATCAAAAAAATGAATAACCAAATAAAGAATTATCGGCTAAGTCTTGTTTTATGTTTTTCTTTTTTAAGTCTTTGGGCTTGCAGTTCAGATAAAGAGGAAACAAAAAAGGACAATAAAATTGAGGTTACAGGTTTATATCCAAGTTACAATACAAATCCAATTGCAGCCGATGCAAACGGAATGTCAAGTACAGCCGCACAATTGGCAGCAAAAATAAAATTGGGCTGGAATATTGGAAACACGCTTGAAGCAACAGGGGGAGAAACTGCCTGGGGAAATCCAAAAGTGACAAAAGCATTAATCGACGCTGTTAAAGCAAACGGTTTTAATGCCATTAGAATTCCGTGTTCATGGAACCAGTATTTAGAAAATTCGGCTACAGCCAAAATTAAAACAGACTGGCTAAACAGAGTCAAAGAAGTCGTACAATACTGTGTAGACAATGATATGTATGTTGTTGTAAATATTCATTGGGACGGCGGTTGGCTGGAAAATAATATTACCGAAGCCAAAAAAGTAGAAAACAATGCCAAACAAAAAGCTTTTTGGGAACAAATCGCGACACAATTACGTGGTTTTGATGAGCATGTACTTTTTGCCAGTGCCAATGAACCGGCAGTTGAAGATGCTGTACAAATGGCTGTTTTAACCTCGTATCACCAAACTTTTATAGATGCCGTTCGTTCTACCGGAGGAAAAAATGCTTATCGTGTTTTAGTAGTGCAAGGACCAACAACAGATATCGAGAAAACAAATAAACTAATGTTGACTTTGCCAACCGATAAAATTGCCAACAAAATGATGGTCGAAGTGCATTATTACGCTCCGTGGAATTTTGCCGGTTTAACCAAAGACGAAACCTGGGGAAAAATGTTCTATTATTGGGGAGCAAATTATCATTCAACAACAGACACAGAAAGAAATGCAAGTTGGGGAGAAGAAGCAGATTTAGAGAAAAACTTTAAACTAATGAAAGCCCAATTTGTCGATAAAGGAATTCCCGTTTTGTTAGGAGAGTTTGGCGCCATTCGCAGAACAACTTTAACAGGCGATGCGTTAACTTTACATTTAGCGTCAAGAGCCTATTATTTAAAAACGGTCGTAAAACAAGCAAAAGCAAATGGATTATTACCTTTTTATTGGGATGAAGGAAGTCTAAATGATAAAGGTTTTGGAATTTTTAACAGAGCCAATAATACCGTTTTTGACACTCAGGCATTAACCGCTTTGAAAGAAGGATTACAGTAAAAAACAATCGTTTTGCTATATAAGTGATATAAGACAATTTAAGTTTATTTAAAGATTGAATGGATTTTTACTTATATCACTTATATGGTTTAAAATAATTTAAATCGCTAAAAATGAAAAAATATATAATCTTTATTTTTTTGATATTCAGTACAATGGCAAACGCAAATGTGCGAATGCCTTTGTTGTTTTCTGACGGAATGGTACTGCAGCGCAACAAAGAAATTCCTGTTTGGGGCTGGGCAGATGCAAATGAAAAAGTTGAGGTTCATTTTAACAAACAAACCAAAACAATTCAGGCTGATAAAAACGGAAAATGGATGATAAAACTGTCTGCCGAAAAAGCAGGCGGACCTTTTGAATTATCCATTACAGGAAAAAATAAAATTGTCATCAAAAATGTTTTGGTTGGTGAAGTTTGGATTTGCAGCGGACAATCAAACATGGAATTTCAGATGTACAAAACCATGAATGCAGAAAAAGAAATGGACGACTCTGATTATCCAATGATTCGTCATTTTGGAGTAGCGCAGGATTTAAGCGGAACTCCAAAAGAAGATTTAAAAGCAGGAAAATGGCTGGTTGCCAACAAAGAAAACATTCGGGATTTTACGGCAGCAGGTTTCTTTTTTGCCAAAAAATTATATGCCGAATTAAAAATCCCAATTGGAATTATAAATACTTCCTGGGGCGGAACGAATGTAGAAACTTGGACAAGCCGTGAAGCTTTCGAAAAAAGCGATGAATTTAAATCGATGATTGCCGATGTTCCGCAAGTTGATATGGACGCCGTTTTTGAAGTGTATAAAAAGTCTCTTTTAGATAATATTAAAAAAATTCAGGGATTTGATGTTTCGATCGAAAATGAAAATCAGTTTAAGGAATTTAATTTTGATGATAAAAACTGGCCTGAAATAAAAGTGCCATCATTGTGGGAAAACCAACAAATAGGCAATATCGATGGTGTCGTCTGGATGCGAAAAACAATTATTTTAACTGCCGAACAAGCAAAAAGCGAAGCGGTTTTGCATCTCTCAAAAGTAGACGACGAAGATATTACGTATGTAAACGGAGTTGAAGTCGGAACCAATAAAATTTGGGAAGCTTTAAGAATTTATAAAATTCCAACAGGAGTTTTAAAAGAAGGCAAAAACGTAATCGCAGTAAGAATTGCGGATTATTCAGGCGGTGGCGGAATTTACGGTGATCCTGCCGATTTGAAAATTCAGTTCAAAGACAATAATATTCCACTCGAAGGACTTTGGAAATTTAATGTGGTTCAGGTAAAAATCGCCGTTTCTCCAAACAGTTATCCATCGTTATTATACAATGCAATGGTGAATCCATTGGTTCCGTATGCATTTCAAGGCGTTTTATGGTATCAGGGAGAAGCCAATGTTTGGCGTGCAAAACAATACAAAAAAGCATTTCCGTTAATGATTAACGATTGGCGAACAAAATGGAATCAGGGCAATTTTCCTTTTTACTTCGTACAATTGTCAACTTTCAACGAGTTTAACGGAAACAGTAAAGTGGGCAGCCGTTGGGCAGAACTTCGCGAAGCACAACTTGAGACCTTAAAAATATCAAATACCGGAATGGTCGTAACCACAGATATTGGTAACGCAAAAGACATTCACCCAACAAACAAACAAGATGTAGGTTTGCGTTTGGCGGCAATTGCCATGAACAACGTTTACGGCAAAAAACAAATTTATAGCGGACCAACTTTTAAATCTCAGGAAATTAAAGGAAACGAAATTATTCTGACTTTCGATACTATTGGTTCAGGATTAACAGCTTCAGACAATTCAGAAAATGTAAAAGGTTTTGAAATTGCCGGAGCAGATAAAGTTTTTTATTCCGCGAAAGCGATAATCAAAAACAATAAAGTCATCGTTTCAAGCGAAAATGTAAAAAGCCCTGTTGCCGTTCATTATGGTTGGGCCGATGACGATACCGAAATCAATCTTTTCAATAAAGAAAAATTCCCCGCATCGCCTTTTAGAACCGATAATTGGGCAATGATTACGGCAAACGAAATATATAAGGTTACTAAATAATCTTAATCGTAGTTAAATATCCTAAGAGGTTTTTTTCAACCTGTTGGGTATAATTGTCAAACAACCTAAAAGAAAATACCTAACAGGTTGAAAAAACCTGTTAGGATAACAAAATAAACCGAGCCGAAGGCTCTCTTAAAAGTTCCGGAGGAACGAACTATATTGTAGCAACGTCCCGAAGCTTCGGGATTAATCCGTTGACGGCAACAATTATATTTTGAACGGATTTTTAATTCGTTGAACGCAAGATCTACACATTTTAAATGGAAACAATTAAAATTTAAAACGCTACAAATGAACGTCACAAAAACATTTCTCATTTTACTATTTACCTTTTTTTGCATAAAATCGACAGCGCAATCCAGTCATGTTTTATGGTACAATCAACCGGCAGAATTTTTTGAAGAAAGTTTGGTTTTAGGAAACGGAAAATTGGGAGCAACGGTTTTTGGAGGCGTTAATTCAGATAAAATTTATTTAAACGATGTTACACTTTGGTCGGGAGAACCAGTGGATGCCGGCATGAATCCGTATGCATATAAAAATTTGCCGGAAATTCGCGAAGCGTTAAACAAAGAAGATTACAAGTTAGCTGAAGAATTAAATAAAAAACTGCAAGGTAAAAACTCTGAATCGTACGCGCCGCTTGGAACAATTGAAATCAACAATTCTCACAAAGGAAAAGTTGCCAATTATCATAGAGAACTTGATATTTCGAATGCTATTTCAAAAGTAAGTTACGAAGTTGACGGCGCAAAGTTTACCCGGGAATATTTTGTTTCGGCACCGGATCAAATCATGATTATCAAATTAACGAGCAGTCAAAAAGGAACTTTAAATTTTGATATTAATTTGAGCAGTTTATTAAAATCAAATGTTGAAATAAAAAATAATGTTCTTGAAATAAGCGGTATTGCACCAATGCATGAAAATCCGGGATATAATAAGATGGGATATTTTCCAGCTTTTCCTACAGCTGAGCAAAAAGAAGAAGCAGCAAAAGAAGCGAAAATTACCAGAGGAACACGATTTACTTCCTTATTAAAAATAAAAAATACTGACGGAAAAATCACAACGACGACAAATACTTTGGGCGTAAAAAATGCAACCGAAGCGATAATTTATGTTTCAGTTGCAACCAGTTTTAAAGCGTTTAATATAAACCCGTCCGTAGATGGAATCGCAAATGTTATTGCAGAGAAAAAATTAAGCAAAGCATTTTCAAAATCATTTGATGAATTAAAAAATTCACATATTGCCGATTATCAAAAATTCTACAATCGTGTCAATCTGGATTTAGGAAAAACAACCGCACCGAATTTACCAACAGACGAACGTTTATTGCGCTACGCTGACGGTAAAGAAGATAAAAATCTGGAAATTCTCTATTTTAATTACGGACGATATTTGCTAATAAGCAGTTCCAGAACTTTGGGCGTTCCGGCAAATTTACAAGGAATTTGGAATCCGCATTTAAATCCTCCCTGGAGCAGTAATTATACGATGAACATTAATCTGGAAGAAAATTATTGGCTGGCAGAAAACACCAATCTTTCAGAAATGCATTTGCCATTATTGAGTTTTATAAAAAACCTTTCGGTTACGGGAAAAATAACGGCTAAAACTTTCTACGGCGTAAATGAAGGCTGGGCAGCGGCACACAATTCAGATATTTGGGCAATGACAAATCCGGTGGGACAATTTGGCAAAGAAGACCCAATGTGGGCGTGCTGGCCAATGGCTGGCGCGTGGTTAAGCACACACATTTGGGAACATTATATTTTTACTCAGGATAAAGAATACTTAAAAAAAGAAGGTTATCCGTTGATGAAAGGAGCGGCTCAATTTTGCCTTGCATGGCTGGTGGTTGATAAAAAAGGAAATTTAATTACAGCCCCTTCAACGTCACCCGAAAATCAATATATAACACCGGATGGTTTTGTTGGCGCCACGATGTATGGCGGTACAGCCGATTTGGCGATGATACGAGAATGTTTCGACAAAACAATCAGGGCTTCTAAAATTTTAAATATTGATGCTGATTTCAGAGCTGAACTTGAAAAAGATCTGGTGAATTTACATCCGTATCAAATTGGCAAAAAAGGAAATCTGCAGGAATGGTATTTTGATTGGGATGATAAAGATCCAAAACACCGCCATCAATCACAATTATTCGGACTTTTCCCCGGCAACCATATTACGCCCGAGAAAACACCTGATTTAGCCGAAGCTTCCAGAAAAACGTTGGAAATAAAAGGTGACGAAACTACAGGCTGGTCAAAAGGCTGGAGAATTAATCTTTGGGCAAGACTTTGGGATGGAAATCGTGCATATAAAATGTTTCGCGAATTATTAAGATATGTTGATCCCGACGGAAAAAAAACCGAGACGCCAAGAAGAGGCGGAGGAACTTATCCGAATTTATTCGATGCGCATCCGCCATTTCAAATTGATGGTAATTTTGGCGGAGCTGCAGCCGTTGCAGAAATGCTCGTACAGTCTGACGAAAACGAAATAAGATTATTACCGGCTTTACCAGATGCCTGGGAAACCGGGTCTGTACGCGGAATTTGTGCCCGGGGCGGATTTGCAATCGAGATGAATTGGGAAAATAAGATCCTAAAGAAAGTTTCAGTTTCGTCTAAAATAGGAGGAAAAACAACTTTAATAAATGGAGACAAAAAACAAACTATTACCTTGAAAAAAGGAGAAAGTTTAGAAATAAACTGGTAAATAGTTTAACGCAATCAGTGTCAAACCCGACAGGTTTTTAAAACCTGTCAGGTTTACTACTATTTATAGTACAATACGTTATCAAAATTTTGCTACAAATTTATTTTAATTAACTTTGATTAAAATATTTTATAAATTATGGCTTACAATCCAACCACGGTCGCTAATTATTTTATAGACAAATATTCAAAAACAGGTAATCTCACTCCAATGAAGGTAATCAAACTTACCTACATCGCTTATGGCTGGTATTTGGCCTTAACGGATAAAAAGCAAAGATTAATTGATGAAAATCCTATTGCCTGGGATTTCGGACCTGTTTTTCCCTCTTTATATTACAGTCTTAAACAATATAAAAAAGAAAAAATTACCGAGAAAATTCCAAACGCCATCAAGAACGAAAAGGTTTCAGGCGAAGACGGTAAATTTTTAGATAAAATATGGGAGCTTTACGGAAGATATGACGGAATTTATTTGAGTGCTTTAACCCATAATGAGGGCACGCCATGGACAAAAGTTTATCGTAAAGACAGTAACGCCCTTATTTCTGACGATGATATTTTTGAACACTATAAAAATCAATTAAAACCAATTTCTGCCTAAGATGTCGTCACTAAACCTAAGTCGGATTTCTATTGAAAATACTGCGTCAATAACTCCGGATGATATAGAAAATGCCCGCGCCCAAAATCAAATTCTTGAAGACAGATTAGGAAATGCCAAAGTAGGCCGATTTCTTGAAGATACTAAACTGAGAAGACATTTAACCTATATTTTTTCTGTCATAATTCTTCTTTGGCTCGCTTCTGTAGTGTCTATTTTATATTTTAATGGTTATTTGCTAAAACTGAATCTTTCAGAAAATGTTTTGATTACTCTATTGACAACATCGTCTGTAAATGTAATTGGAATGATGTTGATTATTCTTAAAAATTTATTTCCGCAACCCGTTAATAAAGAGGAAGAAGCAGAGAAATAATTATTCTTTTTCTGTTGTTTCAGTCTTTTTTTCGGTGTGGTTTTCTTTGAAGTTTTCGTACCATTTTTCGATAGAAGGATACACAAAACCGGCTACTTTTTTAATCGGATTATAAAAGATAGAGTTGTCTAAGGTTTCTTTTTTGGCAAAAGTATTGTCGAAATTTATTTTTTCGAAAAGAGCAATTATAATACTTAAAATTAAGATCGTTTTCAGGATTCTGAAAAAACCTCCGCCCAATTTATTCAGCCAGCCCAATTGAGCAAAATCTGCGATTCCGGTTAAGGCTTTCGCTAATAAATAAACGCCAACTACAACCAGAATAAAAGTTAAGATAAAAGCGGTAGCCTGAATCGTATTTGGATTCCACGAAACATGTTTCATGATAATTTCTTTCATAAAAGAAGAAAATTTGATCGCTAAATAGATACCCAGTAATAAAGAAATAAAAGATGCAATTTCTACAAAAAGTCCGTTTTTAATTCCTTTATAAAGACTGTACGCCAAAAGCACACCAAAAATCATATCTAAAACACTCATATTTTTTGTCGTTGTATATTGAGGCGCAAATATAGATCTTTTTTTAGGTTCAAAGGTTCGGAGATACAAAGGTTCAGAGGTTTTTAATTGTGGAATATTTCTATGTGTTTAATTTTTTAAGGTCTTTGAGTTTGAAGTCCGTATCTTTGCAAATCTAATTTTAGAGTTCAGATTGTTGATTTTAGATTTTTAAGTCAGCAATCTAAAATCTAAAATCTAAAATCACAAATATACATGTCCAGAGATACACAATTAAAAGAGCGTTGGGAAAAGCTCGTTGATATACTTTCAAATCAATTTTCGCAAGGCGAAGATTTAGATTTAGATGCCATTATTTACCTAATCGGAGTTCAGGAACTTGGAAAAGTACACCGTGAATATAAAAAAGATGAAAAATTAAATTTAATGCACATCGCTATTTGCCGATTATTAGAACCGTACGGATTTTACGAATTCGAATATTTTGATGAAGACGGATGGCCGCATTATAAAGTAAAAGAAGAATTACCGCCGCTAAAAGCAGGCGAACAATCTGTTTTGATGAAAGAAGCGATTGTGAATTATTTTTTAGAAAGACAACTTATAGAGTAGGGATTTTAGATTTTAGAGTGCAGATTTTAGATTTTGGATGAAAATAGCAGAAGTTTAGAATACTTCTCACCTCTCACCTTTAACATCTCACTTTTTTACTTAAATTTGTACTCTCAATTATTGAAGGAAAATGATAGACAAGATAAAACAACATATAGAGGAAGCTAAGGCCTTTAATGAGAAAAATAAAGAATCTTTAGAGCAGTTCCGAATTAAATATTTAGGTAGTAAAGGGTTGCTGAAAGAGCTTTTTACAGAGTTCAAAAATATTCCAAATGACCAGAAAAAAGACTTTGGACAAGTAATAAATACCTTAAAAGCTGTTGCTGAAGAAAAAGTAAGAGAGATTCAGGAAGAACTTGAAAGCAAAGAAGAAGTAAAAGGTATTTTTGGAGATTTAACAAGATCGTCAGAGCCTGTTATTATTGGTTCTCGTCATCCTATTTCTATCGTTAAAAATCAAATTATAGATATTTTTGCCAATATTGGCTTCAATGTTTCCGAAGGTCCGGAAATTGAAGACGACTGGCATAATTTTACGGCATTAAACTTACCTGAATACCATCCGGCGCGTGATATGCAGGATACATTTTTCATTCAGACAAATCCTGATGTGTTGTTGCGTACGCATACATCATCTGTTCAGGTTCGTTATATGGAAAACCACAAACCGCCAATTCGTACGATTTCTCCGGGACGTGTATTTCGTAACGAAGCAATTTCGTCACGTTCGCACTGTATTTTCCATCAGGTTGAAGGATTATACATTGACAAAGATGTATCGTTTGCCGATTTGAAACAGACATTACTTTATTTTACAAAAGAAATGTTCGGAAAATCGAAGATTCGTTTACGTCCGTCCTATTTTCCATTTACAGAACCAAGCGCCGAAATTGATATTTATTGGGGTTTAAAAACCGAAACTGATTACCGTATTACAAAAGGAACCGGCTGGTTAGAAATTGGAGGTTGCGGAATGGTTGATCCGAATGTTCTTAAAAATTGCGACATCAATCCGGACGAATTTAATGGTTTTGCTTTCGGAATGGGAGTGGAACGAATCGCAATGTTACTATATCAAATTGGTGATATTCGTATGTTTTACGAAAATGATGTTCGTTTCCTAGAGCAATTTAAAGCAAATATTTAATTTTAAGTCAAAAGTCAAAAGTCGAAAGTCTCAAAGTTTGGGACTTTCGACTTTCGACTTTTAAACTTTCGACTCATTATGAAAGCAGATATAACAATCCCCGAAGTAGAAAACGTATTTTTAGCCGCTGTTCAGGAATGGAGCGACGATTTTATGGAGAAAGTGTGGTACGCTTATCTTATAAACGACAGTGACTTTAATTTAGACAGTGTAATGGTAGTTTCAAAAGCTTTTGGAACTATTGATGGAGAAATGAAAAAAACTTCTATTTTGCGTCACGCTTTTGTAGAAGTTCCGGCCGTTTCTGTAGTAAAAATCGAAATGATCGAAAAAAGTCTTTTGGTTTTAAACAACGAATTCATGGTAACTTTCTTCATTGGAAATACTTTATACGACAAGAAATTTATCTTCAAATCAAACCTAATCAACGAAAATAATACGGAAGAAGTGCCGATTTTGTTTGTTGAAGGGATTATGGTGAAGTAGTTTTTTAGAGAATAGATTATAGAGAATAGATTATAGAGAATAGAATAAAGAAGAAAGAGTCAAGACGAAATTTAATTAGTCTTGACTCTTTTTTTATTCTCAAAGTATAGAAGTCTATTTTCTTTACTCTTTCCTCTATTTTCTAAAAAAAAAACTTAATCCAAAGACTCCGTTAATTTCTTAAATACAGATTTCGCATCTTTTCCTTCGTATAAAATACTGTAAACGGCATCGATAATTGGCGTTTTAGCGCCGTAACCCTGATTTAGTTTATAAGCACTTTTGGTAGCATAATAACCTTCGGCAACCATGCTCATTTCCATCATCGCACTTTTTACTGTGTAACCTTTTCCAATCATGTTTCCAAACATTCTGTTTCTGGAGAAAACGGAATATCCTGTAACCAATAAATCGCCCAAATAAGCAGAATCATTGATGTTACGTTTCATTTTATGTACTTTTCGAATGAATTTTTTCATCTCACGAATTCCGTTACTCATCATTACCGATTGGAAATTATCTCCGTAACCCAAACCATGAGCAATTCCGGCTGCAATCGCGTAAATGTTTTTTAGCATTGCGGCATATTCAGTTCCGATAATATCGTCTGAAATTTTAGCTTTAATGTAATTTCCGGATAATTGTTTGGCTACATTCTTCGCTTTATCAGGATCGCCGCAGGCAATTGTTAAGTAGGAAAGTCTTTCTAGCGCCACTTCTTCTGCGTGACAAGGACCTGTAATAACACCTATATTGTAATATGGAATATCGTATTGAATATGAAAATGTTCTCCAACAATTAAACTCGTTTCAGGAACAATTCCTTTAATAGCTGAGAAAATAATTTTATCTGCTAACGAAACAGTCATGTTTTTCAACTCTGCATCTAAAAAAGCAGACGGAATAGCAAAAATCACATAATCTGCATATTCTATGGCTTCGTTGATATTGTTGGTTAATTTAAGCTTGTTTGTATCAAACTCTACAGAACTTAAATAGTTAGGATTGTGTTTGTATTTTTGAATGTGCTCGATTGCGGCATCATTGCGCATATACCACGAAATTTCGGAAAGATTTACACAAAGCATTTTTGCAATTGCCGTTGCCCAACTACCTCCTCCAATTACTGCAAATTTTAAATTTTCGCTCATTATTTTAATAATTTAAAACAAAAGTACTTAATAATGTAGTAATAACACAAAATCTCATTTAAGAAATTTAAAAATGCCCTTTAAAAATAATGGTTTCACGAGATTTTAAAATTCAGAAAAATATTTTTGACATCACACAATAAAACGTTATTAGTTACGTTATAAGTAATTATAAATTAGAATTTTAATGAGTTTAGCAAAAATTGAGTTAGTTAGTTTTGTTTTAGTATTTTAAAAAGGCGTTCCTAAATATTTTTAAGAACGCCTTTTTTTTAGTTTAAAAATACAGTTTACAGTCTCAGTTTACAGTTTGCACTGCGACTGAATACTGAATGCAAACTGCGACTGTTTTTTACTGCGACTGAAAACTGCAACTAGTAACTAAGCTCAACAATCGATTTTACTTTATCTAAAGTTACCAATTGGTTTTCGCCAAGACCTTTCCAGCCTCTTTCATCAAAACGATTTACTATAAAATCTGCTGTTTTGGTATAATCATCAGTGTATTGCGAAAGTTTCGTGTCCATTCCCATTGTATGGAAAAATTCTACTGTTTTGTTGATGGCTTCTTTGGCAACTTCGTCATCAGAACCTGTTAGGTTGAAAATTCTTCTTCCGTATTGTGCCAGTTTTCCTTTTTTGGTTTCAAACATTACGTTGTATAAACTTGGTCCAATAATCGCCAAAGTTCTCGCGTGGTCAATTCCGTAAAGTGCTGTTAATTCGTGACCAATCATGTGTGTTGCCCAATCAGAAGGAACTCCTTTTTGAATCAAACCGTTTAGAGCCATTGTACAGCTCCACATAAAATTAGATGCCAAAGCATAATCTGTTGGGTTTTCTACCACTTTTGGACCCACTTCGATTAAAGTCTGCAAAATTCCTTCGGCAATTCTGTCTTGTAAATAACCTTCATGCGGATACGTTAAATATTGCTCCATTACGTGTGTGAATGCATCTACAACACCATTTTGAATTTGTCTTTTTGGTAGCGACTCGATAACGGTTGGATCGCAAATAGAGAATTTTGGAAATAATGCACTGCCGCCAAAAGCCAATTTTTCCTGTGATGCTGCAATCGTAACCACAGAACCGGAATTCATTTCGCTTCCTGTTGCCGGAAGTGTTAAAACAGTTCCAAAAGGCACAGCATTTTCTTTAATCAGGATTCTTTTTTGTAAAATATCAATCGGATTTCCTTCAAAATTAACGGCTGCCGAAATAAATTTCACACCATCAATAACAGATCCACCGCCAACAGCCAGAATAAAGTCAATTTTTTCGGCTTTAATCACTTCAACAGCTTTCATCAAAGTTTCAAAATGCGGATTTGGTTCAATTCCTCCAAATTCAACAATATTAAAACCTTTCAGATTATTGATTACCTGTTCGTGAACTCCATTTTTAAAAATACTTCCACCGCCATAAGCCAATAATATTTTAGCATCTTTTGGCACTAAAGTCGAAAGTTTTTCAATTTGTCCTTTTCCGAAAATTAAATTTGTCGGATTGTATAATTCAAAGTTTAACATTTTTTTGTTTTTAAGTTTCTGAGATACTAGATTCTAAGTTGCTAAGTTTTTTAACCTTAGTAGCTTAGCAACTTATAGACTTAGTATCTTATCATAATTTTTTCAATAATTTATCGGCAACCAATTTTGACGAAGCAGGGTTTTGTCCAGTAATCAAAAGTCCGTCTTCCACAGAATAAGGCGCCCAATTTGGTCCTTTAGAAAATTTGGCCCCATTTTGAGTCAAAACATCTTCTAATAAAAACGGAACAACTTTGGTTAAACCTACAGCTTCTTCCTCTTCGTTTGTAAACCCTGTTACTTTTTTATCTTTCACTAAAAATTCACCATTCACCTTTACATTTTTTAAAACGGCTGGCGCGTGACAAACAAATGCTACCGGTTTATTATGTGTGTAAAAAGATTCGATTAAAGCGATTGAATTTTTGTCTTCTACCAAATCCCAAAGTGGTCCGTGACCTCCTGGATAAAATACAGCATCGTAATCTTTTTGATTAATAGTCGAAAGTTTATGCGTGTTTTTTAATTTTTCCTGTAATGCTTTATCGGCGTCAAAACGTTTAGTGTCTTCGGTTGCTGATGACGGATCGGCACTTTTTGGGTCAATTGGCGGCTGACCTCCAAGTGGCGACGCAATTGTAATTTCAACACCTTTATCTAGTAGTTCATAATAAGGTGCAGCCAATTCTTCAGACCAAAATCCGGTTTTTTCTCCGGTGTTGCCCAGTTTATCATTACTGGTCACAACAAATAATACTTTTTTCATACCTTTTTTTGATTTTTGAGCTGTAGCAGAAATGCTAAAAGCTGTGAATGCTATAATCGATAATAATGCTATTTTTTTCATAGGGTTTAAAATTTTTAACAAAATTAATGTTTAAGTGATATTTGTAAAAATAAAATAAACTATGTTTGTTATAAATATATTTATGTCATGGTAAATCTCGAGTGGTACAGAACTTTTAAAGCGGTTTATAAAAACGGAAACTTTTCTGTGGCCGCAAAAGAATTATTTATGAGCCAGCCTGCCGTTAGTCAGCAAATTTCTATGTTAGAAGCTCATGTTGGAAATAAATTGTTTAATAGAAAATCAAAAGGAGTAGAGCCAACTGAATACGCTAAGTTACTGAATAATTTAATTATTGATGCGCTTGATCGCCTGGAAAATGTTGAAAATACGTTTAGGGCAAAAGCAGAAGATGCAAACCGATTAATTTCGGTTGGAATTTCACAACATCTTTTTGACTGCGTTGGTCATCTTTTAATTTCGAAGTTTGATTTAATCGATTTTACTTTCGCAGAAAATGATGCTCTTTTTGAATTAGTCAATTCAAAAAAACTTGATTTTGCCATCACAACAAAAAGGTTTGATACTTTTGATACCACTTATGAAATTGTTGGAAAAATTAAACTGATCATGGTTGCGCCAACAAATTTGGACATTACAGAATTTCGCCAGCGTTTAAAAGCAGACAATTTTACGGAAATTGAACAATGGCTTAATGTGCAAAAATGGTATAGTCATGATGCGCGAATTCCGCATATAAAATTATTCTGGCTGCATGCTTTTAATAAAAAAAGACCGTCTATGGTTCCTAATTATATCATTCCTTCAGAAGCTGAAATGCTGAGGCTTTTGGTTAAAAATGAAGGAATTGCCGTAACCTGGAATTGTAATGCCAGAAATTATATTAAAGAAAATAAATTACAGTTAGTATGGAACAGTTTTCACGTTCCGGAGGAATTTGTCTATTTATTAGTTCCCAAAAACAATAATTTAAATTCTTTTTTTGATATTATTTCTAAAGAATTAAAACTGTTTTTTGGAAATAGATTGTAGTTTTTCGTCAGGAATTCTATTTTTAGTAATTCATAGCAAACTTTTGCGTTTATAAATTCGTGACAACCCGTTTTTTAAGTTATGGAAAATTTTCAAAATATTAGAATCGCTGTTGATGCCATTGTTTTTGGATATAAAAACAATAGTTTATATGTGCTTTTAATAGAACAAAAGTTTGGTTCGGCAGAGAAATATTGGGCGCTTCCGGGCGGTTTGGTAAAACAGGATGAATCGTTAAAAGACGCTGTAATTCGCGAGCTGCATGAAGAAACCAATGTGCAGTTAACTTTCATGGAACAGCTTTACACCTTTGGCGATGATATTTACAGAGATTCCAGAAACCGCGTTATTTCTGTTGCTTATTTTGCATTGGTCGATGCTTCAAATTTGGAGATAAAAGCAGATACAGATGCCGAAAGAGTACAATGGTATAAAATAGATGCTATTCCTTCTTTAGCATTCGATCATAATTTAATTATCGAAAAAGCGATTGCAAGATTAAAAGCAAAACTCACTTACGAACCGATTGGTTTCGATTTGCTTCCCGAAGAATTCTTGTTTTCGGATCTTGAAAATTTGTATTGCACCATTTTAGAGAAAGAAATTGACCGCAGAAATTTCAGAAAAAAGATACTTAGTTATGGTTTTTTAGAACAAACCGAACATTTTTCGCCCATAAAAAGTGGTCGTCCGGCAAAATTATTTAAGTTTAATGGTTTAAAATATAATGACTTGATTGAAAAAGGCTTTCACTTTGAAATAAAATTTGCTTAACCTACTTGACATGATTAAACCATTTCCATTCCATTCTGATTTAAGAGATCATTTTAAAAAGCAAGACAAAACATGGTCTTGGTTTTCTGAAGAAAAAGTAAAAGCAGAACAGCAGGAAGCCTTTAAAACCGATTTATTAAAAAATTCATATCGGATTGATCCCAATACGGAACCGAAGGTTTATGAGATTTTAAATACGGCAAAAGATAAATTAGGAATCCTTGTTCCAATCACCATTTATCAGTCGCAAAGTATGGATAATAATGCCGGAATTGTTTTTTTTGAAAACGAAGCCCATATTATTTTATCAGGAACGATTTTAAAATTACTTAACGACGATGAATTACTGGTTTTATTCGGACATGAATTGTCGCATATTTTATTGTTTAGTTTAGAAAATGGCGATTTTGAAATAACCAACAGAATTATCAATACCATTGCGAGCGATACCAACAGTGAATTATTTTATTATGAAACTGCAAGATTATATCAGCTTTACACGGAATTATTTTGTGATTTAGGCGCTTTAAAAGTCAGCGGAAGTCTGGAAACTACGATTCAGACTTTAGTCAAATTAAATACAGGTTTAGAAAAAGTTTCGGCAGAAAGTTATCTTAAACAAGCCAATGAAATTCTGGATCGAATAGAAAAAGGTTCTGATGGAGAAACGCATCCGGAGAATTTTATTCGTGCCAAATCGCTGGAAATCTTTGAAAACGATCATGGGAATTTTTATTCGAGAACAGAAAAAATTATTTCCGGAAAAACCGATTTGCATCAGCTGAATTTATTCAACAAAAAATTGGTTTTTGATACTACAAAAGAACTAATCTTGATTATTCTTAAACCAAAATGGACGCAGTCTGAATATTGCACCACTCTTTTTAAACAATATTTCTCCAATTCAGATAAAAAAAATGATGCGTTTATTGATGAAGCTTTCAAACTAAAAATCGAAAACAGCAAGAAAAATCTAAAGGAATATTACGCGTATGTAATGCTCGATTTTGCGTTATGCGATCCGGATTTGAAAGAGGCATTTATTGGACACATTTTAGATATTTCTGAACAATTGGGTTTGGAAGACGAGATGAAAACGATTCTAAAAAAAGAACTGAATCTGACTGAAAAAACATATAAAGCTTTTGCTCAGGATTGTACGACTACCTTAAATACTATTTTAGAATCTGACCAGGAAAATACTTATTAAGATGATTACACCAATTAAGGAATCCGCTTTTTATCAATTTATTACCGAAAATTTTCAGAAAGGAAGTTTTGCCAATGATGATATTATTGCCATAATAATGCCTTTGCTGAAAACAGTTGCTGCCATTCATAATCAGGGAAAAGTCGCGTCGTTGCAGGATATTTCGACGATTTATATTGAAAACCAGCATTTTCATATTCTTGATAATGCATTTGATATAGAAGATAATTCGAAAGTAATTTCGGCATTTTTTAAAAGCAAAAGCAGGGCGTTTGAAATTTCGGGCGAACAATTTAATACAACCGAAATTGGAGATGAAGTAAAAAGAGAATATGGCGATAAAAGTGTTGCTGAAGATGATTTGGAAAACGCAAAAAAACCTGTTTATGTAAAAGATTACAGTTGTTTTGAATTTGAGTTTGATCATCATGATCCATTGACGGATATTTTTGTTTTGGGAATGATTTTGGCGAGTATTTCGTTGCAGTTTGATTTTACGGATATTGAAGATGTAAAACGTTTTGTTGAATATCGAAAGAAAATGTACTTTTTGAACAGCAAAATAAATCCTGCAATTGCCAATATCATTTTGGGAATGACGGAATTAAATCGCGAAAATCGCTGGAAGGATTTAAATGAAATTGTAGAAAAACTCCAAAATTACAGAGATTATAATCCGGAAACTGAATATGATTTATCAAGTTTAATCGATGCAAAAGTTCAGAATAAGAATCAATTTATTCATGAAAAACTTAGAAACCGATTATTTGATAATAGCAAACGCAACAGACTTTTATATTTTCAGCCGAATTTAAAATTCCTGAATCTTACGGTTTCATCCGTTCCGCAAGCATTGAATTATGAGAATATAGATCCAAATTCTATTTTTTACTGGAATGCCGAAATCTCGAAAAAAATCAGCAATACAAGCACGATTTCGCTCAACAAATATTTAGAATTTCAGGACAATACCTACATCGTTCCTACGCTCGATAAAATTCGTTTAGAAGCCAATAAAGACATTAACGAATATGGTTTTAGTCAGTTAAAACTCGTTTTGTGCAACCTGAACTGGTTTAATACGAAAGAAGACAGTACCGAAAAAATAGTTTCGCCTTTGCTTTTGGCATCCGTAACTTTGACTAAGAAAAAAGGCGTTAAAGACGATTATTCATTAGAATTTCTGGATTCTGAAGTCGAGATAAATCCTGTTTTGGCAAATATGCTAAAAGATTTATATGATATTCGATTGCCGGAAACCATTCAGCTTTCTGAAACTAAAATTGAAGCAATTTATGAATTGTTACGCATTCAGGTCGAGAAAAACAGTTCAGGAATTGTGCTGGATTATATCGATAAACCCAAAATAAAACTGATTCATTCGCAGGCAAAACAAATCCTGACGCAGTTTAATAAACGTTCTAAAAAACGAGAAGCTATTCAGGATCAGCGAAATTTAGGGTATTCTTATAAACCCGAAAATTATCAGCCGTATGGTTTAGAACTGTTCAGGAATTATGTTTTTGCGCAGGCTTCGTCTTTAGAATATCTGATAAACAGCGATATAAAACAAAATCCTCAGTTCTTTTTTCCGAACAAAACCATCGAACGGGAGTTTTATAAACTTGATGAAGGCGACGTAAATCCTTTCCGCTGGGAATTTGACACTTGCAATTTAATCTTAGGCAATTTTAATTATAAAAAAATGTCTTTGGTTCGTGATTACAATCAGGTAATCGACAATGATGTGGAGAGCAATGTTTTTAAAAGTTTGTTCAATTCACTGGCACAAAAAGAGTTTAAAAATGAACTGGAATCCGGCAGCAGTTTTACCAAAACGTTTAATGTTGTGGCGAGCGATCCTACACAAAACAATGCTGTAAAATATTCTGAATCCGGCGAAAGCTACATTATACAAGGTCCGCCGGGAACGGGAAAATCGCAAACCATTGCGAATTTAATTGCCAATTATGTGGGAAACGGGAAAAAGGTTTTGTTTGTTTGCGAAAAACGAGCCGCGTTAGATGTCGTTTTTTACCGACTTAAAAATCAGGGTTTAGATGATTTATGCTGTTTAATTCACGATTCGCAAGCCGATAAAAAAGAGTTTATTTTAGATTTGAAGCAAACGTTTTATGATTTTACAGCATCAAAAAATAATTTTCAAACAATAGCAAAAACCCGAAATAATCTGGTTCAGAAAATTGATGACGAAATTAATAAGCTTACGGTTTTTCATGATTTTATGAATGCCAGAATCGATTCTGAAAGCAATCTTACGATCAAATCGATTTTTGATGTTTTAATTTCTAATTCGCACAAAGCATTATTAGACAGTTTAAATATGCTGGACGACAGAGCAGGATTGGAAGACTGGAATAAAAATCACGAATTATTTGAGAAATTATTTGCGATAAATCAGGAAACCAACCAATCTGAATTTTTCTCGATGCATCCGTTTCGATTTTTAAAAATGGACGCGTTTCGCAAATATCAGCATATATCAGATTTAAAAAAGGACTTAGAAAACAGTCAGGAAATACTCGAAAATATTTCAGAACGATTGGATTTTGTTTCGATTCCAAGAGAAGTTGATACGTTTTTTGAGATTCATAAATTTCTGCGAAAAGCAATCGGTACTTTTATTTATTTTGATAATAATGTATCTGAGTTATTAGAGCCAAATAGTACGCTGTTCAGATCGCTTGAAAAAGATGTTCAGACTTTATTGAAACTGCGAAATGATATTGAAAAGCTAGCCAAACAATATCCGTATTGGACAAACACGATTTCTGAAACTGATGCGAGAACGGCTTTGGAAATTATCAGAAAAAACGAAAACAGCTTTTTTAATTTTATAAGTTCCGATTATAAAAAGGCGAAAAACGAAATTCTGGCTGTTTATGATCTTAATAAACATGCCGTAAAACCAGGTTTATCTCTTGTTTTAGAAAATTATATGGCGCAATTTGAACAGGAAGAAAAATTCAATACCTTAAAAAGTGATTTTGAAAGCAAGTATAATCTTGGCGATTTATTCGAATTAAAATACCATACTGAAACGCTTAAAAAAGAATTGGATTCGACGATTTTGAATTTTGCCAAAAACCTGAATGCAGAAGAACGAAAGGAAGTTGCAGAAATTAAGAATTTGTTTTTAAAGGTAAATTCTTCTTTATGTGACAGCATCGAAAATTACGAGAATCTAAGTTTATCCGTTATTGAAAATGAGATTATTGCGATCAATACCAAGAAAGTTTATTTTGATTTGTATGCTTCCTTTTTTGATGAAATACAAGATATAAATCCGTCGATAATTCAATTATTAAAGTCAAAGAAAATCCCGCTTGATCATTTAAAAATTACTTTGGCCGAAAGATCTTTAGAGAAATATTATGCGATTAATTATACGCATAAAAAATTCAATATGGATTTGCTGCATACTTCTATTGAAAAAGTAAAAAGAATGGTTGCCGATTTATTAGAATTAAACGGAAAATATATCATTGCGAAACAAGTCAGTAATTTAAAAGAATTGATTTTAACGTCGGAAATGTCCGTTTCCGGAATGACAGCAGAACAAAAAGAAAGCAAAAGATCGATTACCGAAGGAAGAAAAATTCTGGAAAATGAATTCAGCAAAAGCATCCGATTTAAATCGATTCGTGAATTGGCTTCTTCAGATTCGGGACAAATTATTCGTGAGATAAAACCCGTTTGGTTGATGAGTCCGTTAAGTGTTTCGGATACTTTGCCGGTGGATGAAAACTATTTTGATGTCGTGATTTTTGACGAAGCGAGTCAGATTACGCTCGAAGAAGGACTTGTGCCAATATATCGTGCCAAACAAACGATAATTGTGGGCGACGAAATGCAAATGCCGCCAAGTAATTTCTTTGGAAGTTCATCCGGAAACCAAGACGATTTATGGACCGATGCAACGGAAGATGATGATGATTATTTTTCGCTTGACGCCGATAGTTTCCTGACGCAAGGCGCACGAAAATTCCCGTCGATTATGTTAGGCTGGCATTATAGAAGTAAACACGAAGCTTTAATTGGTTTCTCAAACGCTTCTTTTTATGACAGCAAATTATTGACGATTCCGGATTTAAAAGATCACAGCAAAGTGGGTGAAGCCATAATTGTTGATGATGTAAAAGAGGCGAAAAACAATCTGGATCATTTATTTTCTAAACCAATATCCTATCATTATATCTCAAAAGGAGTTTACAACGCACGTTCTAATGCAAAAGAAGCCGCATATATTGCGAATATGGTTCGTGAACTTTTAATTCAGAACAAAGAACAAAGCATTGGAATCGTCGCTTTTTCGATGGAACAGCAAAACGAAATCGAAACGGCAATCGAAAACATTTGTATTGAAGATAAAGTTTTTGAAAACCTGATTGAGGAAGAATACAAACGTATCGAAAACAATCAGTTTGTTGGACTTTTTGTAAAAAACCTCGAGAATGTACAAGGTGACGAACGCGATATTATCATTATGAGTACCTGTTACGGTTATAATCCGCAGGGAAAAATGCTGATGAATTTTGGACCAATTAACAAACGCGGCGGTGAAAAACGTTTGAATGTAATTTTTTCAAGAGCCAAGAAAAGTATGTGTGTTGTGAGTTCTATAAAATATACTGACATTAAAAACGAATACAACGAAGGCGCGAATTATTTTAGAAAATACCTTCAATATGCAGAACTGATTAGTTTGGGACAATTGGAAGCGGCAAATAATGTTTTGAATTCGATAAACAGTAAAAACAAAGTTGAAACATCCAGTTTAATTGCAAATCAGGTTCAGGCAGAAGTGGAGAAAATGGGTTATTTTGTCACTAAAAATATTGGTCAGAGTAAATTTAAATGTCATTTAGGAATTAAAAAAGCGGTTGAAGACGAAGAGTTTGTTTTAGGAATTATGATCGATGATGATCTTCATTATGCGAATGACGATATTCTCGAACAATATCTTTTAAGACCTGAAATTTTAAAAGCAAATGGCTGGACGGTTTGCCAAATTTATTCGAAAGACTGGATTGAAAACAAACCAAGAGTTTTAAAAATGATTGCAGCTTCTCTCAATAACGAAACGTTTTTTGATGAAGTTGAAATTGAAGAAACTACTATTGAAATCGAAAATGATACGCTAAATAATACTGTTGAAGGAGAATCTAACAGCAATATTAATTTTGAAAGATACCTGAATACGTCAAACGGAAGTAATAAATTCTGGGAAATTAGTTCAGAAGGAAAAAATATAACCGTTCAATACGGCAGAGTAGGAACCAAAGGACAAAAAATGGTAAAAGCCTTTGATAGCGAAGAACAAGCCTTAAAAGAAAAACGAAAACTAATCGCTCAAAAGGTTGCCAAAGATTATTATAAGGAATCCGATAATAATTAATTTTAACACATAGAAACATAGCTTCGTTTGTCTTCAAAAGGCGTTTCACTTGTACTAATTCACATACCTATGTTTGGAAACTTGTTTCTTTTTTGCTCTTTTTTCGAGCAATAAAATCTATGTTTCTATGTGTTTAAGAAGCTTTAAATAATAAAAAACAGATATTTGCGTAAATTTTACACAAAATAAATAGCTCAATAAAAATATTAATCTATATTTGCGTATAATTAACGCAAACTAAAAAAACTATGATACTTAACCTAGACCCAAAATTCGCTCCATTTCTTAACGAAGAAGAAATCAAATTTCAAAGTTTTACATTTTCTGGCGGAGAACCTCACATTAAAATCAATCCCGATTTTGATCACAATCAAAAAGTAACCATTACACAACGCTTAAATTCGTTCAACGATTTGGGTTTGTTGTGTATCACGGTAGATGCTTTACGCAGAATGGATGTTAAAGTAATCGATTTGTTTATTCCGTATTTTCCGGCTGCAAGACAAGATCGTGTGATGATTAAGGGTGAATCTTTATCTGTAAAAGTCTATGCTGATATTATTAACGGACTTCAATTGAATAAAGTTTCTGTTTTTGATGCGCATTCTGAAGTTACTCCGGCGTTGGTAAACAATTGCGAAGTGATTCCGAATCATACTTTTATTCAGCAGGTTTTAAAAGTAATTGGCGAAAATGTAAAATTGATTTCTCCTGATGGCGGCGCTCTTAAAAAAATCTACAAAGTTTCTGAATTTTTAGGCGGAGTTGATGTTGTAGAATGCAGCAAAAGCCGTGATGTAAAAACCGGAAAATTATCTGGTTTCAAAGTATACGAAGACGATTTAAACGGAATCGACTGTTTAATTGTTGATGATATTTGCGACGGCGGCGGAACTTTTGTTGGCTTAGCCGAAGAATTAAAAAATAAAAATGCCGGAAAATTATACTTAGCCGTAAGCCACGGAATTTTCAATAAAGGTTTTGAAGTTCTGGATTGTTTTGACAAAATATTTACTACGAATTCAGTAAAAGATTTCGAAGGCGAAAGTGTACAAGTAATAAAGTTAGATCAATTAGTTTAAAAAATAGTTTCAAGTTTCAGGTTTCAAGTTGCTGTAGAGAACGTGAAACCTGAAACCTGAAACTTGAAACCTGAAACAAAAAAAAACTATTAACCATTAAAAGCCAAAATTATGAGTGATGATTTAAAACCAAGATTTATTGAGTCTTTAAGAAGAAACAATGATCAGATTAGAGAAGACAGAGCCAAAACAATTGGTGAAGATTCTGAGTTAATTTACAGACGCCGCGTTGAAGATATTGAGCTGAAAATAAAAAGATTGGAAAGAGAACAGGAAGGTCTTATCGATATTAGTCCGCTTGACAAAAACAGTTTAACATTTGCTGACTTTCAACCGGAAGCATTTGTGCAAAGAGATATGGAATTATCATTAACAATCAGAAATTTAAATATTCAGTTTGAAGTGACAAAAAAGAGATTCGAATATTTATTTGGTAAAACATTTTAGTTATGGGAGGTACAAGATATGATTTAGGCGCTCGCGATAGCAGAGCAAAAAAAGCAGGTTACGGATTTAAATCTGCAAGCGAAATTTTCGTGCAAAACCAAATAGGAGTGGCGCATGAATCTATGAATCCAAACGGAATTACGTTTAGAGAAGCCAGAGATTCGGCAGTTCACCCAAATTCAGTTCCCATTATTTTAGGATTGGATGTTACGGGAAGTATGGGACATATTCCGCATGAATTGATTAAGGAAGGACTTCCGAAATTAATGGGCGGAATTATTCAGGGCGGAGTTCCGGATCCGGCACTTTTGTTTTTAGGAATTGGAGATCACGAATGTGACAGATTTCCGTTGCAGGTTGGACAATTTGAATCTGGCGATGAAGAACTGGATATGTGGTTAACCAGAACGTATATTGAAGCCGGAGGCGGAGGAAATGCGGGAGAAAGTTATCTTCTGGCGTGGTATTTTGCCGCTTTTCATACCAAAACCGATGCTTTCGAAAAAAGAGGACAAAAAGGATTGTTGTTTACGGTTGGTGATGAACCTAATTTACAAACGCTTCCGGCATCTGCCATAAAAGAAATTATGGGTTCGGGACAACAGACTTATACGGCTGCTGAATTATTAAAAGAAGCGCAAAAACGTTACGAAGTATATCATATTAGTGTATTGCATTCTGATCAAGCAGTAAGAGCAAATGTAGCCTGGAAAGAATTACTGGGTGAAAATTGTTTGTCTATCGAAGATCACAGAGAAATTCCGAATATTATTAAAAAAGTGATTTGCGACAAACATAAAAGTTCTGGTTTAGGTTTGGGAACAATTCCGCTTGACGGATTAGATAATATTGAAATGCTTTAAATGACATAAATGTTTAACACATAGAAACATAGTTTTTTGTTAGTGACTAAAAGAAAATAAAAAGAAACCAGTTTCTCACACATAGAAACTATGTTTGTTTAAACAAATGAAACGCCTTTTTTAAGCTTCGAAAGTCTATGATTCTATGTGTTTAAATAATTTTAAAAATAAATGAAAACAGCCCAAATAGTTATAGGCCTAGGATTTGGCGATGAAGGAAAAGGAATTACAACAGATTTTCTGGCGAAGCAAAATCCTGAATCTATAGTTATTCGGTTTTCAGGAGGTCAGCAAGCGGCACATACGGTTATGATTGGCGATAAAAAACACGTTCATTCGAGTTTTGCGAGTGGTGCGCTTCGTGGTTTGCCTTCTTATTTTAGTGAACATTGCACAATTCATCCGGTTTTTTTATACAACGAAAGAAAAGAACTTGAAGAATTGGGAGGAAATATTGAACTTCATATTCATCCTTTAGCAAAAATCACGACTCCATTTGACGTTTGGCAAAACCGAAATAATGTTAAAAATCTGGATCACGGAACTTGCGGAAAAGGTGTTGGAGCTACGATGAAACGTAATGAAGGACAATACAAATTATATGCGATAGATTTGATTGCCCCTCGCCAAATGCTTTTAGCAAAGTTAGAGAAGATCGCTTATTATTATGGTTTTCTAAATGAAAGTGAAATCGACGAAGAAGTAAATCATTTTCTTGAAGTTGTTGATGAAATAAAATGGATTATCAGCGATTACAGCTTTTTAGAAAACTATTCGAATCTTATTTTCGAAGGGAGTCAGGGAATTTTGCTCGACATGGATCACGGCGTTTTTCCGAATGTTACGTATGCGAATACAACTTCAAAAAATGCATTTGAAATCTGTCAAAAATTACAAATTACAGCTATCGAAATGTATTATGTCACCAGAAGTTATTCAACCAGACACGGAAGCGGCTGGATGAGTAATGAAAGGGAATTAAAATTAAAAAATAACGAAGAAGAAACCTGTATTTACAACGACTTTCAAAAAGAATTGCGAACGGGAGATTTAGATTACGATCTTTTAAATTATAGTTTAAAGTTAGATGCAGCTTATAGTCCAAACGCAAAAAGAAATCTGGTTGTAACCTGTATGGATCAGATTGAAATTGATTACGAATTCGAAAAGCTAACAACAGAATTTACAGAAATCTACGGATCGTTTTCGCCGGATTCTAAAGATTTTAAACTGCTAACTTCTTTGTTTCAATAGAGGAAATAAATACTATATTGAAGAATAGTAATCTCAATAGAAATAAATAATTTATAAATTAACGAATAAAAGCCTATGAACCCACTATTATTAACAGACGGTTACAAAGTTGACCACAGACGACAATACCCAGACAAAACTACATTAGTATATTCGAACTGGACACCAAGAAAATCAAGAATTGAAGGTCTTGATGAGGTCGTGTTTTTTGGATTACAATATTTTATCAAAAAATATATTATTCACGATTTTGATGCTGATTTCTTTAAAAAGCCAAAAGAAGAAGTGGTTAAAAAATATGCCCGCCGAATCAATAATTATTTAGGTGAAAATCAGGTTGGAACTCAACATATCGAAGATTTACATGATTTAGGATATATTCCGATGGTTTTTAAAGCCTTGCCGGAAGGAGCGAGCGTGCCTTTAAGAGTGCCAATGTTTACGATGTACAATACGATTCCGGAATTTTTCTGGCTGACAAATTATTTCGAAACATTGCTTTCTGCCGTAATTTGGCTGCCTTGTAACTCTGCAACAATTGCGAAAGAATACAGAAAAGTATTAGACAAATATGCGGATGAAACTTCTTCTGTACCTGAATTTGTAGATTGGCAGGCGCATGATTTCTCCATGAGAGGAATGGGCGGAATTGAAGCGGCAATAACTTCTGCAGCAGGACATTTATTGAGTTTTACAGGTTCAGATACGATTCCGGTAATTGATTTCTTTGAAGATTATTACAACGCTAATTCTGATACGGAATTAATCGCAGGTTCAGTTGCCGCAACAGAGCATTCTGTAATGTGTATGGGAACTACCGAAGGCGAATGTGAAACTTTTAAAAGATTAGTTACTGAGGTTTATCCAAAAGGAATTGTTTCGATCGTTTCTGATACCTGGGATTTATGGAAGGTTTTAACGGATTATTTACCACGACTAAAAGATGATATTGTTGCGAGAGAAGGTAAAGTCGTGATTCGTCCCGATAGTGGTGATCCGGTTGATATTATCTGCGGAAATCCAAACGGAAAAACAGAACAAGAAAAGAAAGGGGTTATTGAGCTGCTTTGGGATGTTTTTGGAGGCACAACGAATGCAAAAGGATATAAGGAGCTTATTCCTCAAATTGGCGCCATTTACGGCGATAGTATTACGGTGGCAAGAGCAACGCAAATTTGCGAAAGATTAAAAGAAAAAGGTTTTGCATCTACAAACGTCGTTTTAGGAATTGGTTCTTTTACGTATCAATACAATACCAGAGATACTTTTGGTTTTGCGATGAAAGCCACTTACGGAGAAGTTGATGGGGAAGGAAGGGCAATCTTCAAAGATCCGATTACAGATGACGGAACTAAAAAATCGGCAAAAGGGTTAATGAAAATTGATTTAGTTGACGGTGTATATCATTTAACCGATAATGTTTCATGGGAAGAAGAAAAACAAGGCGAATTGAAAGAAGTTTTCAGAGATGGGAAACTTTTGGATGATCTGTCTTTGAGTGATGTTAGAGCGAGAGTTAAAGCTCAGATAGGCGTTACGCTATAAAAATTAAAAGCCTGAATTTTAATTCAGGCTTTTTTTATTTGTTCCGATGTAAAGTTCGTTCCTCGCAATGACATGCTTTGCGGTTATTTTTTTATTTCTTATAAAAATTATTATGATCAATATATTCCCAAACTTTTGGTGGTAATAAAGGCTGAATATTTTTACCTTCTTTAATACTGTTTCGGATAAATGTTGATGAAATTTCTACAATAGGCGCATCAATAATATGAACTTTTGGATGTGATTTTAGTTCGACATTTTCTTCTTCTTCAGAAATTCTGGGATAAACGTAAATATCATAATGATCGAGAATAACTTCGTAATTTTTCCATTTATGAAGTGTTTTCAAATTGTCTTCGCCCATAATTAAGGAGAATTCATGAGTTGGATATTTCTCCTGCAAATGAACCAAAGTATTTACTGTATAATTGGGTTGAGGTAATTTAAACTCAATATCCGAAGGTTTAATTTTTGGATAATCTTCTGTAGCCAGAAAAACCATTTGCAACCGCTGATGATCGTCTAATAATGTCGCTTTCTTTTTTAACGGATTATGAGGCGTAACAACCATCCAAATCTGATCTAAATCGGCAAATTCAGCCATATGATTGGCAATAATTAAATGTCCAACATGAATGGGATTATACGTTCCGAAATAAAGACCTATTTTCATTTATTTTTATTAAAAGATTAAAAGATTAAATAATTTAAAGAAGGAAACAATAATTTTTCAATCATTAAATTTTTCAATTTTTCAATTTCTACTTGTTTACAAAATCCTTTACCAATTGATATGCTTCTTCTTTTGCGGTATCTAAATCGTAATTTTTTATGATGGTATCAAATTGCGGAGCAGTTGCTAATTCGACAGAAGCTTTTGCAATACGCATATTGATTTTGTCGTCAGTTTCTGTAGAACGCTCTTTTAATCGGCGTTTTAGTTCGTCGACACTTGGTGGTTTTACGAAAACGGCCAACGTTTGTTCCGGAAATTTGTGTTTGATACGCAATCCGCCGGCAACATCAATATCAAAAATCACGTTTTTTCCTAAAGCCCAGATTCTTTCAATTTCAGCTTTTAAAGTACCGTAAAAGTTATCGCGATATACTTCTTCCCATTCCAGGAAATCTTCGGCTTTAATGTGTTTTTTGAATTCTTCTAACGAAATAAAATAATAATCTTTTCCGTGTTCTTCTTCTCCGCGCGGGTCGCGTGAAGCCGCTGAGATCGAAAATTCTAAGTTTAAATCTTCTTTCCCAAGTAAATGCCTTACTATAGTTGTTTTTCCTGATCCCGAAGGTGCTGAGAAAACAATTAACTTTCCTTTGTTCATTATTTATGCTTTAGGCTTTCGGCTGTACGCTTTAAGCTCTTTTACTTTATGTTTTTTGCTTAAAGCCTATTGCTTAAAGCTTATGGCTTTTAAAGTACATTCAAAACCTGTTCCTTAATCTTCTCCAATTCATCTTTCATCATCACAACCAATTTTTGCATTTGGGCATGATTTGATTTTGAACCCATTGTATTGATTTCTCTTCCCATTTCCTGAGTAATAAAACCTAATTTTCTACCATTAGCTTCTGTACCTTTTATGGTTTCTAAAAAATAATCTAAATGATTCGTCAAGCGAACTTTTTCTTCTGTAATATCCAGTTTTTCTAAATAATAAATCAATTCCTGTTCGAAACGATTTTCATCAACATTAACTTTCAATTCAGATATTGCAGTTTGCAAACGGTCTTTGATAGCCTGAACACGTTCCGGATCAAGTGCCAAAGCATCATTCATATATTGACGGATATTTCCAATTCTCAGGTTGAATTCTTTTTCAAGAGATTCTCCTTCATCTTTTCTGAAGTTTAAGATGTTTTGAATGGCTTCTTCGATAATAACCTGAATTTGTTCCCAGTCATTTTCATCGATTTCCTCACGTTCTGTTTTTAATGTATCCGGCATACGAACGGCCATTTTCATTAATTCAGTTTCATCAGCATCCTGATATACTTCTCTTAATTGAGCAATATAGTTTTTTACAACAGGAACATTTACTTTAGTCGAAGTTTGTTCGGCAGTACTTTCGATGTAAATCGCAAAATCAATTTTTCCTCTTTCAAGTTTTGTAGAAATAAAAGTTCGCAAACCTAATTCCATTTCGCGATAAAGCGACGGCATTCTTACGTTTAAATCTAAACCTTTACTATTTAAGGATTTTACTTCGACGGTAATTTTTTTTGTAGGCAATTGCAAAGAAGCTTTGCCAAACCCTGTCATAGATTGTATCATATAATTGAGTATAAAGGCGCAAAGATAAATAAAAGTTTGCAGTCTTGGGGTTTAAATCACTAAACTGTTAAAGTCAGTGTTGTGTTGGGTTTTTTTGCCACAGATTAAAATGATTTTATGGATTTTATCAATCTGTGAGAATCTTTTAATCTGTGACTAACTTTTTAAGATAAAGCTTTCATGACCTGCAAAGTGACAGGCTGCGTATTGCCAATATAAATTTTTTCATCAATAATAAAAACCGGACGGCTTATAAAGGTATAATGTTCTAAGATGTATTTTTTAAAATCTGCTTCGGTTAAGTTTTTGTTTTTTAAATCCATTGATTTATACAACTGCGCTTTTTTGCTGAATAACGCTTCATAACTGCCCGCAAGCTGATACATTTCGTCAAGTTCAGCTTCTGTAATTGGATTTTGTTTGATGTCGTGAAAAACCAAATCATTATCTTTTGGTAAGCTTTTGATAATTTTTCGACAAGTATCGCAAGAAGCTAAGTAATATATTTTGTTCATAATTTCTAATTTATATGACTACAAAGAAAATTCATTTAAAACTGAAAAATGCCTAATTTTAGAAAAAAAATAAAAATATGAATCCAGTTTTTGAAGTACAAAAAACGATTAGAGAAATTCTGTTAAAAGTTTTAGACAATCATTCATTAGAGCAGCTAAATAAAATTCCGGATGGATTTAGCAATAATTTAATTTGGAATATTGCGCATTGTATATCCTCGCAACAAGTTTTAATTTATAAATTATCTGGTTTGACGCCAATAGTTTCAGAAGAATTTATTGCAAAATACAGAAAAGGAACAAAGCCGGAAGGAGATGTTTCGCAAGCAGAAGTCGATGAAATTCGGGTTTTACTTTCTACGACTGTAGATCAGGTACAAAAAGATTTTGCTGCTAATGTTTTTGTTCATTATACTGAATATGCAACAAGTTTAGGTTATACGCTTAAAAACGTTGACGGAGCTTTAAACTATAATAATTACCATGAAGGAATTCATACGGGAGTTATTATGAGTATTAGAAAGTTTGTTTAAATAAAAAAAATCCCGCTCGGCGAACGGGATTTTTTTTTATTCTATTATAGTTTCTATTGTCACTTTCATTGCGCCTGCGCCTTTGCTTTTGGTAATTTCCATAAAAGCTCTTTTTGAAAGATCTAATTCACGTGTTTTTACAAATGGGCCACGATCTGTGATTCTTACGATTACAAATTTTCCGTTTGCTTCATTGGTCACTTTTATTTTTGTTCCAAAGGGAAGTTTTTTGTGTGCTGCGGTATATTTGTTATTATCGAACCTGCTTCCGTCTGCTGTTTTTCTTCCGGTAAATTTATCAGCATAGTACGATGCGTGTGCATTTTTCTTGTAGGGTCTTAATTTTAAGCCTTTATCAATAAAAATAGAGTCAATTTGTGTAGGTTGCAAAACTGACTTGGTTTTTAATGTGTCCTGAACGATTTTAGGCTGTTCTATCGCTTGTTTGCTTTGACTGATTATATAAGTAAAACAACTTAAAAATGTAACTGCGAATAGTGAGGTTTTAATGTTTTTTTTAATTCTCATGGGTTATTGTTTTTCAGACTTGGGGAGTTTGTACAAATAATATGCCGAGATAAAAAAAGCCCTGTTCAGGGCTTTATTTGGTGGTTTTTAGAACCAAAGATTCCACGGGATTCTACTTAAAATAAGTAATAATCCTAAACCGTAAAAAATAGCGAATGTCTTGAATTTTGCTTCGCTGTTTATAAGTTTTTTATGTTTAGACCATCCAATAGTGATTAGGATGATTGCTATAATATTAATTAAAGGGTGTTCTAATGAAGTTAATCTAAGTTCAGCATTAGACATTTGTCCGAAGGCAGCTTTTCCTAACGGAGATACAAAATAAAGAATCAAACCAATTAATAATTGAGTGTGTGTTCCGATTAATGCAAATAAGGCAATTTTACGATCTTTACCAGTAAAATCTTTTTTTGAAGTTAATCCGATTATAGCATTTACAACCGCAATTAATAAAAGCAGCAAAGCTAAATAAGCCCAGCCTGAATGAAGTTTTTGTAAAAAATAATACATAAATTGATTTTTTGTTTGAAACAAATATAACAAAAAAGGGTATAAAAAAACGGCATTGAACTTAAAAGTCAATGCCGTTTATGATATTTATTTAGATTCTAAATATTAGAAATCATAACGTAAGCTAAAGTTCCAAGTTCTTCCAAATCCGAAGTATACCTGGTTATTAGTTGCAATACCTTGGTAAAGCGCTCCTGCTTGTGCATAAGTTACAGCTGGAACTGCTGGAGTTGTTGGAGTTGCTGGAATTGCAGCTGTTTTAACGTCATCAGCAAAGATGTTTGTTTTACCTTCAGCGATATAAGTTTTATCAAAAACGTTATTTACATTTAATCTGAAGTTTACAGAATTGCTTTTAGTTTTACCAACTAATAATTTGTATGAAAGACCTGCGTCAAATAAACCGTAAGAAGGTAATTCTAATGAACCTTTATTGTTTGGATCAGTAAAGTTTCCTGGAGTAATAGACGAGTATAATTTGTCATTATAGTTGTAATTTGCGTCAATATTAAAACGAGTTAATATTTCGTATGTTGCACCTAATGAAGCAGTTGTTTGAGCAGCATCACCTACTTTTACTCCATCTAAATAAAGAGTTGATGGTTTACCACCTCCAATAGGGTTGTTTGATGCATCATAACGGTTACTTGTACTTGTTCCGCTATATTTCCAGTCTCCAATAGAGAACATTGCATTAATTTTAAGTTTTTGCATAATTCTTGCAGTTCCTTCAAATTCAATTCCTGAGTGAATTTCAGTAATTCCAGAGAAATCATAGTAACCTCCAGGGTTTGTTGCATCACCGTCAGTAGATCTTTGGTATCTGTCTTTCCAAGAAGTACGGTATAAGTTCACATTTGCATTGAAAATTCCAGAACGGAAACCGTAACCAGCTTCTAAACCAAAGATTTTCTCATTTGTTAAGTTACCATTTACTAAAGAAGCGTTGTTTGGATAAACTGCATTAAAGAATGGTTGTTTTGAATAATATCCTGTATTAAAGAATACGTTGTGGTGTTCATTAATGTTAAAGTTAGCTCCACCTTTTACGTTTCCTCCAAGAATGTTTTCAAAACCTGTTTTAGATAAAGCGTCTGTAGATAAATATTTAAAATAATCTACTCTTTTGAAACCTTGATTAGAAACTGCTCCCTGAACAAATACAGTTAATCTGTCGTTAGTGTACTCTAATTGAGTAAATCCACCATACCAGTTTACAACACCATCATTGTAGAAGTTAATTTTTTGCTCACCATCTACACTTTTGAAAGGATTCCAAGAAGGGTATGTAGAATAAGTTTGGTATAAGGTTCTGGTTTGATTGTTGATATCATTACTTGTAGAACCAGTTGCGATATAATTTGCATTATAGCTGTCTCCACCTAAAAGATTGTTGATGTTTTGGTAGTGAATACCTTTGTATCCTCTAACATCGATACCAAGATCTAAAGTAAAGTGCTCACCGAATTTTTTGTCAAAATTCACAATACCACCATACCAGTTATGAGAGTTGATTGATGAGATTTGAGAGATACCAGCACCAGTTCCAGTTGTTGCAGAACTATTTTGGTATTCGCCATTTGCAATTGGTGTACGTGTTAATGTCGTAGCAGAACCAGCTAATTGTATAGGTTGTCCAGAGTTGTAAGCAACGATTTTGTCATAATCAACTAATCCGTCAGCTGTTCTTAAACCTGCACTAACATAGTTGTTTCCTTGAATCGCACCAGCTCCTGTTGCTCCACCTCCACGTCCGAAAGAAGCGTAAAGAATAGTAGATAATTTTGAAGTTTCGTTGATTTTATAATCCCAGTTAAGAGAAGCTACAGGTTTGTGGTAGTAGTTTCTTTTCATGTTGAAATCTTCTCCATTTAAATGACCCCAATCAGAGTTGTATTTTGTATTTGGGTCAGTAAGAGATCCGTATTTTTGGTACGTAGCAAGTGTGATGAAAGTAGATCTTTGATCGTGCCATTGTGGCGCACCTGTAAATGTAAATTGAAATTGGTGTTTGTCATCTTTAGTAGAATAACCAAGACCAATATAGTAATTGTCTCCGTTAAACGCAGTTCCATCAATATAACCATCACCTTGAGTGTGGCTGTATAAAATAGATGCAGATAAACCATTGCTTAATCTTCCTGTGTTGTAAGAAACTTGTGATTTAATATAGTTGTCATTACCAAATGAAGTAGCAACAGATCCACCTTGTTTTAAATCAGAAGCTTTAGTTAAGATGTTGATTGTACCCCCAACAGAAGCAATTGCTAATTTTGAAGATCCTAAACCTCTTTGTACCTGCATAGCAGAAGTTACATCTGAAAGACCAGCCCAGTTACTCCAGTAAACAGTTCCACCTTCCATATCATTAACCGGCATACCGTTGATCATAACGGCAATGTTTTTTTGGTCAAAACCACGAATGTTGATTCTTGAGTCTCCAAATCCACCACCAGACTTAGTAGCGTATACTGAAGGTGTATTTTTAAGGATTTCAGGGAATTCCTGAGAACCTAATTTTTCTTGAATTTCGGCAGCTCTAATAGTAGAAACAGCAACAGGAGTTTTTCTGTCTTTTGCAATATCTACAGTGCTACTTTTAACAACAATTTCGCTCAATTCGTTTGAATTAGATTTCAAAACGATTTCGCCTAAATTTGTTGTTGCTCCATTTGCAACAGTAAATGAAATTGTTTTTGTTTCATATCCAAGATAAGAAACAACAATTTCTCCTGAAGTAGCTGAAGTTGTAATAGTAAATTTACCATCAAAATCGCTCGTGCCAGCGCTTGTTGATCCTTTTACTACAGCGTTAGCGCCAGGTAAAGAAAGGGCACCATCGGTAATAGTACCGGTAATTTTGCCTTGAGAAAATGCGGTTGAAACTATCATGAACAATAGTCCCGTGAGTAACCAATTTTTCATTGTCTTCATTTGTTTATTTAGTTTATTGTTTTTGGCAAAATTATAACAATAAAATCGGATAATGTTATCAAAATGTTAAGAAAAGAAAGTTTTGTTTAATCTCTTGCGTATTAAAATGTTTTTTTCTTTTTGCATTACATTAAATCATGTTTTCTTGAATTTAATGCCTGCATTTTTGTTAAAATGATAATAATTCAAATGGTGTTGTAGTGTTTAACTTTCAAAAAAAGCTGTTTTATTTGTTAAAAAAAGAAGTTTATACGAAAAAACGCCTTAATTTATGTTAAATCAAGGCGTTTCAAATTGTTAGCTAATTTTTAAATTATTTATTTCTCAAAAAATGAGTCAATAAAAAGGATGTTGAGCTATCGTGAGTTTTTACTGTTTTAGTATTTATCTCCTCTAAAATAGAATTTGCCAATTGTTTTCCTAATTCTACTCCCCATTGATCATAACTAAATATATTCCAGATAATTCCCTGAACAAAAATCTTATGTTCGTATAAAGCAATTAATGAACCTAGAGATTTAGGCGTTAACTTTTGGATTAGGATTGTATTCGTTGGTTTGTTTCCGGTGAAAACCTTAAAAGGCAATAAGTAAGAAGCTTTTTCTGCAGAAAGTCCTTGTTTGTCAAATTCTGCCTGAACTTGTGCTCCTGTTTTTCCGTTCATTAAAGCTTCGGTTTGAGCAAAAAAGTTCGACATCAATTTGTCATGATGATCTTCGTTTCCATATAAAGGTTTTACGAATCCAATAAAATCAGTCGGAATCAATTTTGTTCCCTGATGAATCAATTGGAAAAAAGCATGTTGCGAATTTGTTCCCGGTTCACCCCAAATAATAGTTCCCGTTTGATAGTTAACCGGTTTTCCGTCACGGCCAACACTTTTACCGTTGCTTTCCATCGTCGCCTGTTGCAAATACGGAGCTAATTTTTGTAAATATTGTGTGTACGGAATCAAAGCTTCACTTTCGGCACCAAAGAAATTGTTGTACCAAACGCTTAACAAAGCTAAAATTACAGGAATGTTTTCATCAAATTCTGACGTTTTAAAATGCTCGTCCATTTCATTGGCACCTTTCAATAAATCATTATAATTATCAAAACCAATTGCCAAAGCAATGCTTAAACCAACAGCGCTCCATAAAGAAAATCTTCCTCCAACCCAATCCCACATTGGGAAAACATTGTCAGGATTAATTCCAAATTCAGTTACTTTTTGAATGTTTGTCGAAACAGCCACAAAATGTTTCGCAATATCTTCTTTCGAAGCCGATTTTAAAAACCACTCTTTTATAGTTTCAGAATTTGATAGTGTTTCCTGAGTTGTAAAAGTTTTAGAAACAATTAAAAATAAAGTCGTTTCAGGATTCAGTTTTTTGATTACTTCATTTACGTGATCGCCATCAACATTGGAAACAAAGTGAACATTTAAATGATTTTTGTAAAATTGTAAAGCTTCAACCGCCATAACCGGACCAAGATCTGAACCTCCAATACCAATATTGACAATATCAGTAAATGTTTTTCCGGTAAAACCTTTTCTTTCTCCCGAAATAACTTCGCTTGTAAATTTCTTGATTTTATTTTTTACCTCATAAACTTCCGGAATTACATTTTCGCCATCAACTTTAATAACTGCCGATTCCGGTGCGCGCAAAGCCGTATGTAAAACCGCTCTGTTCTCTGTTTGGTTGATAATTGCTCCGCCAAAATAGTCAGCGATTGCATTTTTTAAGCCAATTGAATTCGCCAATTCTAATAAAAGCGAAATAGTTTCCTGACTAATATTGTTTTTAGAATAATCAACTAAAAAATCATTCCATTGTAAATTGAATTTCTCAACGCGGGCATTATCCTGCTGAAATAATTCTTGTATCGTAGTTTCGTGAATTGCGTTATAGTGGTTTTGCAGATTTTTCCACGCTTCAGTCCCGGTTGGGTTTGTAGTGTTTAAAGCCATTTTTTTGTTTGTATTGAAGTTTGTTTATTGAAACACAAAAATACTGAAATTACTTTTAATAGCTTTAAGCTTCATAATTATATAACAATTAGTTGCGAAAACGTTTTTGTGAATTATAATTGGCGTCAAAGCTTTCTCCAAATGACTTTTGCCGTAACAGATTTTCCGCCCTGTGTCGTGTTCACCACAATATATTCCAGTTCATTGTTTTTGTAATCATAAGATCGTTTTTGTTCCGTCTCTTCCCAATTTGGAAATGAAGCTGTTTCTATCTTAAAAAGAATGGTTTTCGAAAGACTATCAATTTCATATTTCCCAAAATGTGAATTGCTTCCTTGTACAATAGCAGCATTTTCTTCGGGCGTGCATTTGTTCTTATCGCCCGAAACCATTTTGGCTCTTTCATTCTTATAAATCTGAATGGCATAATTTCCTTTATTATCAAAAAACAATGTGCCTTTCGGATTCATTCCGTACGGAAATGTTTTTTCACCATCAGCATTTGTGTTTTCAACAGAAATCAATTTCCAGGAACCTAATAGTGTTTTTTCGACTTTTTGTGCAAAAGCAAAATGAGTAATTAATAGCAGTATTGCGATTATCTTTAGTTTTTTCATGGTAGAATATTTAATAGTTTACTTTGATAATTTCTCCGTTTATTGAACTTTCAACACTTTTTAAATAAGCATTGGTTAATTCTTGAATTGGAATGTCTGCAACTTTCGCCGGACTTATGGCGTTAATTCGAATTCCTCTTTCCAGTTCCAGAGATGCTGCAAGAACAAAACTGTTGATTCCGCCATTTACGATTGCTTTCGCCGAATTGTTTTTTACCGGTTTGTCTCCCATTTTTCCCGATGTTAAAGTGAAAGACCCATTTTCATTTAGAAATTTTTGTCCGATTAAAACGAGATTTATCTGCGCCAATAATTTGTTTTGAATTCCAATGTTTAATTTTTCTTCGTCAAGCGAAAGTAAATCTCCCGTGTAACAATCTCCAGCAACACAAATACAGGCGTCAATGTTTCCAATTTGCTCAAACAATTTCTCAATAGAATTTCTGTCGGCAATATTTACATTGTAATCTCCGCTCGTTCTTCCGGCGGAAATAATTTCATGATTTTTGGCAAATTCAGGTTTTAGTATTTTCCCAATTTCGCCATTTGCTCCAATTAAAAGTATTTTCATTTTTGTAGTTTTTAATTTGTTATCTAAGACAAAATTAGCGGGTTACCTTTCGTGGAAAATTGTACTAATTGGTACTAAAATTGTATTTTAGCACAATGACAAACAAAAACTTATATCTTCCTTTTGAAGTTGATGTTAGAGAACTTGAACAGTTTCCGAAAACAACGCGGAAGAATAATTTTTTTGAATTAATATATGTTGTCAGCGGAACAGGAATTCAGATTATCAACAATAATCAGTTTCATTATCAGGCAGGAAATTTATTTCTTGTTACGCCGCAAGACATACATTCGTTTGAAGTTTTAACGCCAACCAAATTCTTTTTTCTTCGTTTTAATGAATATTACATTAAAACAAATCCTCAAAACGGAATGCAGGAAACCGTGCAGCGTATGGAATATATTCTTCAAAATGCAAGTCATCGTCCCGGATGTATTTTGAAAAATCAAGTTGACAAACCATTGATCGCTTCACTTATTGAAAGTATAATAAATGAACAAACGAATCAGCAAATTTATCATCAAAAGATAACGGAACAAATTGTAAATGCTATTATTACAATTGTGGCGAGAAATATTGCTTTAAAATTGCCAAAGAATATTAAAGAAAGTACTGGCGAAACAGTGCTGGAAATACTGCATTATATTCAGGAAAATATTTATAATCCAAAGCAATTAAAAGCAAATCTCATTAGTGAACATTTTAATATTTCACTAAATTATCTCGGCAAGTATTTTAAGAAACAAACCGGAGAAACATTACACGATTATATTGCAAACTATAAATTAAGATTAATCGAAGCCCGACTTTTAAACAGTGATATGCGAATAAATGAAATTGCAGATGAACTCCATTTTTCTGACGAAAGTCATTTAAATAAAGTTTTCAGAAAACATAAAGGAATGAATCCTTCTGAGTTTAGGAAGAAGTTTTGTAAATGATTATTTTATTCTTTTTGCTTTTAAAGATGCAAGATGTTCTTTTGAATTGAAATTTTTAGCAATTCCACGTTTAAAACCTTCATTAATTGCTTTTTTAAGTGCGATTATTTCTTTTTTTTGTTTTGCCAAATTTAAACCATCGAAGAGATTCATTTATGATTCTTTTTTAGACAAAACTTTGTCCACTAAAGAAAACATCTTAGCTTTTTTTTCTTCTGAAATTTTGTTTGTTTTACTTGTAGATATAGCAGCATTGAATCTTTCTGATTCTTTACCTTTTACTACGGGAGTAATTTTAATTGTAGTTGCCATGAGTTTTTAAGTTTTAAAAAAAAATGTACAAATTCAGCTACAAATATATGCATTTTTATCTCTTGTTTTTTTATAAATTCCCAATACTATCCAATTCTCTTTTTAAAGGTTCCATTTGTTTTAAGAAACGAGTTTTGTCATTTCCTGTTAAAGATTCTCCCGTTGGAAGATTCAGTCGAAGCGCATCAACCTGAACTCCGTTTTTCCAGAAACGATAACAAACGTGTGGACCGGAAGCTAAACCTGTACTTCCAACCAATCCTATTTTTTGTCCTTGTGTAACACGTTGTCCGCGTTTTACTAAAATTCGCGACATGTGTAAATATTGAGTAGAGTAGGTGGCGTTGTGTTTTACTTTTACAAAGTTTCCGTTTCCTGCCGTATAACCAGTGGCTTCAACAACTCCTGATGCAGTTGTAGAAATTGGCGTTCCGGTTGGAGCAGCATAATCTGTTCCTTTGTGTGCTTTCCAGGTATGTTGCACCGGATGAAATCTGTTCATCGTAAATCGTGAAGTGATTCTGCTAAATTTGATTGGAGTTTTTAAGAAGAAGTTTTTCAGCGTTTTTCCTTCGTCATCATAATATTCTATTTTTCCTGAAAGTGTATCTTTTTCAAAAGGAAAAGCATAAATAATTTTTCCTTTATATTCAAAAAATGCAGCTTCAAGATCTTCAACGCCGTCATAATCTTTTCCGTTTATAAAACGTTCCGTGAAAATTAATCCGTAACGATCTCCTTTTTTTAGTTTAAAAAAGTCAATAGACCATGAAAATACTTTTGTAATTCTGTTGGCAAGAGCTGTTTCAACACTTTCGTTTCCTAAAGTTTCAGATAACGAACTTTTTAAAACACCGCCAATTATTTTACGTTTAAAAGTAACCGGTTTTACTTTTTTGTAAGCCTTTGCGATACTATCTCTAACATCAATAACATAATACGTTAAAGCATCAGGCTGATAAATAAAAACTTCTAAGTTGTTGGTTTTATTTTTAGATCGAAGAATTGTATACGGTTTGTTGTATCGAATTGTTCTAACATCAAAAGAATCTTTTACCTGCTCGACAATATCATACACTTTTTTGTCTCCAATATTCTGACTTTGAAAAATAGATCCAAATGAATCGCCTTTTTTAATAGTATCGTGAAGAACATTAAAGTCAGCGTAATTAAAACCAAATTCTACTTTTTTAGTTTTTGGTTTGCTAATTTTAGTTTCTACCTTTTCAGCGGTTTTATTACATGAAAATATTGAAAATAATACTATAATAATTACGAATGCTTTTTTCAAACTTTTAAATTTTTTGAGAAATTAAACAGTAGCTTCATTTCCCCAATTGGACAATTCTTCTTCGGTCCACAATTTAGGAAAAAAGATGCGTCTTTGAAATTTTGGATGCATATATTTTTGCCAGTCACTTCCACCTGTAGCTTCGCCATTGCCTTTTCCGCTTTCCAGTATGTATTTTCTTGCAGTATTAAGGTGCTGCATTACCCAGGTAATATTTACCGTTTCATCGTAATGGCGCATTGCCTTAATTAATTCAGGATTTTGCTGGTCTGTTTCTGGTAATTGAGTGAATTTTTGCCAGATATTTTTTGTCTTAAAAGATGACATTTGACGTAAAAACTGGTCTTTATATTTGTTTTCAAATTCCTGAAGCAAATATGATTTTTTTCCTGTTTGATAATCTTTTCCGGCAGCCTGCCAATACAAATGTTCAAAGCTGGTTTCAAGATCTGTGTTTTCATCAAAGTCTGCTTTGTATCTGCGGTCTGTTAAATTGATAACATCTGTCGATGCAAATTCAATTAATCGATATTGTGCACTTTGAAAACCACTTGCAGGAGTTAAAGTATTTCTGAATTTCATGTACTGATCAATCTCCATTCCGTTTTCCATGATACTGAATGAATTCGTAAGCATATCAAAATAACGGGTAATTCTTGATAATCTTTCGCCGAAAAAATCAACCTGAATATTTTGCGTTTCGGCAATTTGATCGATTTCCCATAAAATCATTTTAAAAATTAATTCGTTTACCTGATGATACATGATAAAAACCATTTCATCAGGAAGCGTTGTGCGTTGAATTTGTAGATTTAAAAGTGCATCAGTCTGAATATAATCCCAATAAGTAATTGGTTTTGACCAAAGTAAACCTTCAAGCTGAACATCTGTTTTTTGATTTATAGCTTGAAATTTAAGATCAATTTCTTTTAAAAGTGATTCAGAAGTATCTGTGGTATTCATTATTTTTTTACTTTAAATGGATTTTTTAATCCTTTGTATTCGTCAAGATCCGCTTTGAGCGATCCTACTGCAAGATCTGCTTTTATTCTAACCGGAACTTTGTTATTGTCGTCTGTAATCCAGAGTGTTAAGCTTTCTTTTTCCTTAAAAACTCTTCCTGTTTGTACCAATGGTTTAAAGACCATCGTAGAAACGGTTCCAAATTTAGTTGTAATATCCTGACGACCTATATATTTTAACTTAAATTTTGTGATTTCTTCATCAAAAAACATGTCGATAGAAATAGATTCTCCCGATTTTAATTTATCGATGTTGGGATGATTTCGCAAATAATAAAAAGACGAAACAATATCTTGTACATTATCAGTAAGTAGAATTGTTTTTTCTGTTTTTCGTTTGTAATCTTTTACTAATATTCTGTTTTCATCCTGATTAAAAATACCTTCCTGATTTTTGGTATAACCGCCTTCATCAATTTTTCGAACATAACGATAGGGTTCTCCGGATTGTTTGTCAAAATAGCTTTCGTATAAATCTTCAACTTTAAAGAAAAATTTAGACATTCCGGTTGTATATCCTTTACCTACAGCATGAAACACTTTTTTATTATTTATTGTAGCATCTTTAACTTCAAGTGTTGCATAACCGGCATTTACGATTCCGTAGTGAATTCTAAATTTAAAATATTCTCCTGTGTCGAAGGCGTCTTCTTTCTGGCTGTCGAAACTGAGAACGGTAAGGGCGAATATGATGAGGACTAATTTTTTCATAGTACAATATTTACATTTTTATATAAAGATAAATAAATGCAAATTCTATTCCAAATGTACCAAAACAAAAAAACTCAGTCAAAAATGACTGAGTTTTTATGCTATTAACTAACCAAAAAACTATAAATTATGAAATTTATATCAATTCGAAAGGAAACCACCCCTTTCTGATTTGCGAGTGCAAAGATAGATACAAAGTTCAAAAAACAAATAGCAAAAAGTAAGTTTAACATAACATTTGCATTAAAAGCATCGTTTTATAGCGAATTTTTCGATTTAATGTAAAAATAATGCGATTTTACAAAGTTCCTCTCAATTCTTGTTCTCTCTCAATCGACTCAAAAAGTGCTTTAAAGTTTCCTGCGCCGAATCCTTTTGCACCCATTCTTTGAATAATTTCGAAAAATAATGTTGGTCTGTCCTGAACAGGCTTTGTAAATATTTGTAATAAATAACCATCTTCATCGGCATCGACCATAATAGCTAGTTTCTCAATTTCGTTGATATCTTCTTTCATCATGCCCATATGAACACCTAATCTTTCAGGAATTGCCTGGTAATAAGTATGTGGTGGAGCAGATAAAAATTCAACACCACGTGCTTTCAGTTGCGAAACTGTTTTGATAATATCATCTGTTGCAATTGCAATATGCTGAATTCCGGGACCGCCGTAGAAATCCAAATATTCTTCAATTTGAGATTTTTTCTTTCCTTCTGCCGGTTCATTAATTGGAAATTTAATTCTTCCGTTTCCGTTAGACATTACTTTACTCATCAAAGCCGAATATTCTGTGGTAATTTGTTTGTCATCAAAAGAAAGGAAATTTACAAATCCCATAACTTCTTCATAGAATTTTACCCAGGTATTCATTTCGTTCCAACCCACATTTCCAACCATGTGATCGATATATTTTAATCCTGTTGGTTCGGGATTATAATCTGATTTCCATTCTTTATAACCTGGAAGGAAAACTCCGTTGTAATTTTTTCTTTCTACAAAAATGTGAACTGTTTCTCCGTAAGTATAAATTCCCGAACGAACTACTTCGCCAAATTCGTCACTTTCAACCGTTGGTTCCATAAAAGAACGTGCACCGCGTTTCATAGTTTCTTCATAAGCGCTTCTTGCATCTTCAACCCAAAGCGCTGCAACTTTTACACCGTCGCCATGTTTTTGAAGATGGGCGTGAATTGGTGAATCCTGCGTTAATGGCGTTGTTAAAACAATTCTGATTTTGTCTTGTTTCAAAACATAAGAAGCTTTGTCTCTAACTCCGGTTTCTAATCCTGCATAAGCTAATGACTGATATCCAAAAGCGGTTTTATAATAATGTGCAGATTGTTTTGCGTTTCCTACGTAGAATTCTACATAATCGGTTCCTAATAAAGGAAGGAAATCCTGTGCTCCTTCAAAGATTTTTTCTAGACCGTATTCTACTGATTTTACTTCTTTTGACATAATGTTTTAATTAGAAAATGTGTCAATTAGAAAATTAGATAATGTGCGTTGCGATAAAAAATTATCTCATTGACACATTTTCTAATTATCTAATTATTTCATTTTTGATGTTGATATTATTTTGTTTAAAATTTTTAAAATTTCTGAGAGATCATTTAATAAACGACTACACTTTGGATATTCGCTATGTGCATCGCATAAAAACAACCAATATTCTGTTTCGTCTGCTTCTTTAATTGCAATTTTTAATTTATGAATAAAATCTGCTTTGCTTTCTGCGTTTTGTGATTCTTTTGAATTTGCTCCAATTGATGTTCCACTTTTTAATAACTGATTTGCAATTACGAATTTCTTTTGATTTTGAAGTTCATTAGTGTAATCAATTATGTTTAATGCGAAATTGAATGTTTTTATTAAAAGAGCGTTGTCCTTATATTTTTCGTTAAAAGTCATTTTTTTAATTAGAGAATTAGAAAATTTGATAATGAGATAATTATTATGTTGTAGGTTTAAATTTACAAATTAATAAATGAAATCTGATTATAAATGTCGCATTAACTAATTTATGCGGTTTCAAGAAAATTCTCTAATTATCAAATTGGCACATTATCTAATTCTATGCGTTTTCGGAACATTATCTAATTTTCTAATTGACACATTATCTAATTATTATTCCGTCCAGGACTTATAGTATTGCCCATCATCTAATCCCATTGCTTCTTCTGTAACCATTAATGGATGAAAAGTATCAACCATAACAGCTAATTCCTGGGTTTCTTTATGACCAATACTGCGTTCCATGGCGCCTGGTGCGGGACCATGCGGAATTCCTTTTGGATGTAAAGTAATGTGACCCTGCTCGATATTATTACGGCTCATAAAATCGCCATCAACATAATACAAAACTTCGTCAGAATCTATATTGCTGTGATTGTATGGCGCCGGAATTGCTTTTGGATGATAATCGTAAAGTCTCGGGCAGAATGAACAAACGACAAAAGTAGCCGTTTCAAATGTTTGATGTACCGGTGGCGGTTGGTGAACACGCCCCGTTATAGGTTCGAAATTATGAATTGAAAATCCGTATGGGAAATTATATCCGTCCCAACCCACAACATCAAAAGGATGAGTTGCATAAACCACTTCGTGAATCATGCCTTCTTTTTTGATTTTAATTAAAAAATCACCTTTTTCGTCATGCGTTTCCAATTCATTTGGCAAAATAAAATCGCGTTCGCAAAATGGCGAATGTTCTAAATGCTGACCTGATTGGTTTTTATAACGTTTTGGAGTATAAAAAGGAGAATGAGATTCAACATAAAAAAGTCGGTTTTCTGTAGTCTCAAATTCTATTTGGTAAATAATGCCTCGTGGAATAATTAGGTAATCGCCATATTCAAATGGAATATTTCCAAGCATGGTTCTTAATTTTCCTTTTCCTTTATGGATGAAAAGCATTTCATCGGCATCGGCATTTTTGTAGAAATAATTTCTAAGTGATTCTTTTGGAGCAGCCAATCCAATGATGCAGTCTTTATTGACCAACAAAGCTTTGCGGCTGTCTAGAAAATCGTTTTCAGGCTTTAATTCAAAACCTTTAAAAAGTAATGATTTTATGTTTTTTCCGATTGCAATTTTTGGTTCAACGGAATAGGAATTTAAAATTTCCTTAACCTGAGTTGGTCTGTGAACATGATACGATAATGACGAATGTCCGTGAAAACCTTCTGTTCCAAACAATTGTTCGTAATAAAAACCTCCGTTCGGTTTTTCGAATTGTGTGTGTCTTTTTTGAGGAAATTCTCCAAGTTTATGATATAATGGCATGGCTTTTCAATTAGATAATTTGTAAATTAGATAATTCGAAAAAGGTGAATTGTTTGAACAGATAATCAGATCAATTTATTATTGACTAATCATCTCAATTCGATGGTTTCACTCAGGATTTCTCTTGATGAGGAATTGAAGATATTCTAATAAACCTGTCCATTTTGTTTTCATTATAACAAATGTCGTAATTTTTATTGATTTAAATTATAAATCATATCATTTATAACCGCAAATTAATCTAAAAAAAATGACATTACAACGATATAGTAACAAAATAATTCAATTTTTTATGAACTAAAATAAAAAAGCAGGATTTGTATTAAAACAAAAATCCGATACTAAACCAGGTAAAACTTTTTGACATTTCCGGCGACCATGAATGTTTAACTTCGATTGGTCCAATAATAGTTTCTAATCCGTAACCTATTGCATAACCGGAGTATTTAGGCATCGATAACCAATCTACGGTAGAAAAAATATCATCGCCCAAATTGGCATAATTAGCAGAAACATTCACGTGATTTTTTTTGAATATTTCATAATCAAGCGTCAAAGCAGTTTTGATGTAACTGTTTCCTGCGATACTTAAAAAATCGTATCCATAGAAATAATTAAAATTATTTATTTTGTTATAGCCGTATCCACCCAATATATAATCGAAAAACGGAACGCTGTCGCTGCCAATATTAAATCCGGCATCGGCTTCGATTTTAAAAGTAGCTTTTTTGAAAAGTCTGTCAACAAATGCAATTTCAGCTTTTGCTGTAGAAAAAGGTTTAAATTTTTGAGTGTAATCTGACGAAGCTAAATACGTTTGAACATCTGCAGAAAAATAAACTCCTGAATGCGGAAAGCTTTTGCTGTCTAAAGAATCGTATTTTAAATATCCAAAAACACTAAAGTAATTGCTTTTTTCAATGATATTATCTGCATTTGAAAGTGTTGGAGAATTTATTTTTAAATATTTGTATTCAAGTCCGCCGCCCATTAAAAACTTCTGTACAAAAATAGTTTGAAAATACGCCTGATTCGTAACATCCATAAAGTCAACATTAATTAGACTTCCCGGACTTTCGGTAATTAAACTGCTGAAACTATTGGTTACATTTCGATTAAACTGATTTAATCTTGAACGAAATCCAAAGCTGATATTAAAACCATTTTCAACATAATAATTCAAATCATATCTAAAATTATCTCCTAAAATAATATCTAATGAAGTAACATCATTTTTTAAGAATGTTTTTTTATGGGTTAGATTTAATAAAATCGCACTTTTATAAAGACCGTCATAATGCAAGCCCAGTTTTAAATACGTTTGGGTTGGATTTTCTTTTAATACCAAATCCAGATCGTCTTGTTCTCCTGCTGGCTGTAAACAATAAGAAATCGCGCTAAAGTTTTGCGTTGCATCAAGATTGTTCATTCCGGCTTTTAAATCATCGTATGTTATCGTGCTTCCCGGTTTAAAACGAAGTTTTCCGCGAATATATTCTTTGGTGTAATTATCTAATTTATCGCTGTTTATTTTATTGATTTCAATAGTATCAGAACTTACTTTTAGCTTTGGTTTTTTATAAAAAGTAGTTTCGTCTGTCAACGTTTTAATTTTTTCATAAACCGCAAAAGCTGCTTCTTCCCCTTTTCTGATAATTTCTTCTCCTTTATCAAATGAAATTACGCCATAATCACGAATGTCCGGTTTTATGTAAACATCCGTATCTTTTATTTTGTTTTTCATTTTGTCGATCGACTGTAGATTGGTGATTTGAACCAATATTCGCGTAGCATTTTTGAGGCTTTTACGATTCAGTAAATCATCCTGCACATCAACGCCAATGATAATATCTGCGCCAAGATCACGAACTTCTTTTATTGGATAATTATTGACAACGCCGCCATCAACCAATAATTTTCCGTCAATTTCAACCGGAGTAAACAGGGAAGGAAATGCTGCACTCGCCATCATTGCCTGAACAAGATTTCCTTTATTTAATAAAACTTCCTCGCCGGTTTCGATATTTGTTCCGATACACAAAAACGGAATTGGTAATTTATTAAAATCACGAACATGTCGTACATTTCTAGTCAGACTGCTCAATAAATTATAATTGTACATTCCTTTTGAAAGTGCCTCAGGAATTCCGACTCTGAATTTGCTAAACGGTAAAACGATGGCATATAATTCATCATTTTTTTTACCGTAAAAGTTTTTTGATGAACGTGGAATATAATCGTTTATCAATTCGTCAAAATTAGTTTTCTTAAAAATAGAATCAATTTGAGATGCATTATAACCAGAAGCATAAAGTCCGCCAATGATAGATCCCATACTGGTTCCGCCAATATAATCGATTTTTATTCCGGCTTCTTCAAGCACTTTTAAAACCCCAATATGTGCAAAACCTTTGGCACCGCCGCCGCTTAAAACCAAACCAATTTTGGGTCTTTTTACGCTGTCTTGTTTTTGTGCCTGAGAAAATGTTTGCTGCGAATTGAAAAACAGGATCGCCAAAAATGCCAACTGTATGCCCCAGATGGAAATGGAAAACTGCGAGTAGCAAAATGATATTTTTTCCTGCAAAAAAAGAGCGACTTTAGAAGCTCCTTTTCCTGAAGTAGAAAAAAATCGTTTTGATCGAGTATTTGAAATGGACAGCTGGATTAGGCACATAAGAAATAACTAGTTGGTTTTGTAAAAGTCGACAATTTTTTTGGCTTTTGATACTCCTACAACATCAGATATTTCTTTTTCGGTAGCCAATTTTAATCTTTTAACACTCTTGAAATGTTGTATTAACGTAAGCATGGTTTTTTCGCCAATTCCGGGAATACTTTCTACAGACGAATTAAGTGCTGCTTTGCTACGTTTATCACGATGAAATGTAATACCGAATCGGTGCGCTTCGTTTCGTAATTGCTGAATTACTTTTAAGGTTTCAGATTTTTTATCAAGATATAACGGAATCGAATCTCCGGGATAAAATAATTCTTCGAGACGTTTTGCAATTCCAATAATCGCAATTTTACCTCTTAAACCTAAATCATCAATACTTTTTAAGGCTGCAGATAATTGTCCTTTTCCACCATCAATAATAATTAATTGCGGAAGCGGTTCATTTTCATCCAGTAATCTTTTGTAACGGCGATACACAATTTCTGTCATCGAAGCAAAATCATCAGGACCTTCAACGGTTTTTACATTAAAATGGCGATAATCTTTTTTGCTCGCTTTTCCGTCTTTAAAAACCACGCAGGCAGCAACGGGATTTGTTCCCTGAATATTCGAGTTATCAAAACATTCAATATGACGCGGTTCAACAGGCAAACGCAAATCTTTTTGCATTTGCGCCATAATGCGATTTACATGTCGGTCAGGATCTACAATTTGCAATTGTTTCAGTTGCTCAATTCTGTAAAACTTAGCATTTCGAATCGATAAATCCAGAATTTGCTTTTTATCTCCCAACTGCGGAACGGTTGTTTTGATTTTTTCTCCCAAATCAATTTCAAACGGAACTATAACTTCTTTTGATAATAAATTAAAACGTTCGCGAAGTTCTACAATCGCAAGTTCCAATAATTCTTCATCAGTTTCATCCAGTTTTTTCTTGATTTCCATCGTGTGGGAACGAATAATCGATCCGTGCGAAATTTGTAAAAAGTTCACATAAGCCGCACTTTCATCGGATACAATCGAGAAAACATCAATATTGGTAATTTTCGGATTTACAATCGTAGACCTTGATTGGTAATTCTCAAGTATTTCTATTTTTTCCTTGATTTTTTGCGCTTCTTCAAAATGTAGATTCTGCGCATAATCATTCATTAAACGCTTAAAATCTTTCATGCTTTCCTTGAAATTTCCTTTCAGGATTTCGCGAATAGCATCGATTTGTCTTTGGTAATTTTCAAACGATTCATGACCTTCGCACGGACCTTTGCAATTGCCAATATGATATTCGAGGCAAACTTTAAATTTGCCCGAATTAATATTCGACTGACTTAAATCGTAATTGCAGGTTCGTAACGGATACAATTCTTTGATTAAATCTAAAATTGTATGTACCATTTTGAAATTGGTATACGGACCAAAATATTCTGAGCCGTCTTTAACCATTCTTCGGGTTAAAAATATTCTCGAAAAAGGTTCTTTTTTAATACAAATCCACGGATAACTTTTGTCATCGCGCAACAATACGTTATAACGCGGCTGAAGCGTTTTGATTAAATTGTTTTCTAATAAAAGAGCATCGGTTTCAGTAGGAACGACGATATGTTTGATGGTTACGATTTTTCGAACCAAAACATTCGTTTTTCTTGTATCGTGAATTTTATTGAAATAAGAAGAAACTCTTTTTTTTAGATTTTTGGCTTTGCCAACATACAATATTTTATCGTCTTTATCATAATATTGGTACACGCCGGGATTGTCCGGCAAGGTTTGTATTTGAAGTTCTAAAGACGGTTTTTGCATTCTGTTTTTTGTTTCTGGAGATGTCTGAAAAGCGTTCCAAAAACCATTCCGATTTTCATTTGAAGCTTTGCATTGATTTAGTTCCAAATTTACGAAATCAAAAGAATAATTTCTATATTTAGATTTTATAATTCATATGAAAAATAACAAGCCCATGATTATTTTTGGCGAACCGGTTTTGCCAGGAGAACATAAAACAATCAACGTTGAAATTGCCCGATTACACACGACTACAAAACTTAATATTCCTATTATTGTTCGTCGCTCAAAGCTTGATGGTCCTGTAGTTTTATTTTCGGCAGGAATTCACGGCGACGAAATAAACGGTGTCGAAATTGTGCGCCAGATTATCAGTAAAAAAATAAACCGGCCAATAAACGGTACTATTATTTGTATTCCGATTATTAATATTTATGGTTTTGTAAATAAATCCCGCGAATTTCCTGACGGACGTGATTTAAACCGCGTTTTTCCGGGAAGTAAAAAAGGATCTCTCGCAAGTCGTTTTGCGTTTCATATCGTAGCCGAAATTTTGCCAATAATTGATTACGCAGTTGATTTTCATGCCGGCGGTGCAAGTAGATTTAATGCGCCGCAAATCAGAATCACAGAAAATAATAAAGAATTGAAACTTCTTGCCGATATTTTTAATGCGCCATTTACGCTTTATTCTAAAAATATAAGCGGTTCTTTTAGAAACACATCTGAAAAAGCAAATGTAAAAATGCTGCTTTTTGAAGGAGGAAAATCATTAGACATTAATAATGTTATTGCAAATGAAGGCGTGATGGGAGTGAAGCGTTTGCTGAATTATCTTGGAATGCTTGATCCAAATCAAATTGTGGAAGAACCCGAAAGTCCTTCTATTTTTATTAAAAATTCAGTTTGGCTGCGCGCCAAATGTTCCGGTTTATTGCACGATTATAATTTGATTGGCAAGTTTGTAACCAAAGGAACAATTTTGGCGATCATTACAGATCCGTTTGGTAAATTCGAGCAAAAAGTAAAAGCACCGCACGAAGGATATGTAATTAATGCCAATCATTCGCCAATTGTGTATGAAGGCGACGCGATTTATCATATTTCTAAAAATAACCCAGACGAAGAAGATGCCGACGAATAAAAAAGAATTACGATTACATTATAAAAATCTTCGAAAAGAACTTTCGTCTGACGAAATTGAAGAAAAAAGTCTGGCTGTAGCCAATGAAGTACTGCAATTGCCTATTTGGGATAAAACCTATTATCATGTTTTTTTGCCAATAGAAGAACAAAAAGAGGTAAATACCGAATATGTTTTGCATTTACTTTCCGGAAAAGATAAGGAAATCGTGATCTCAAAAAGTGATTTTGAAACCAGAAAAATGTCACATTTTTTATTGACGGATAATACCAAAATCAAAAAAAACGAATATAATATTCCCGAACCAATAAATGGTTTGCCCGTTCCGTCAGAAACTATTGAGGTGGTTTTTGTACCGCTTTTGGCGTTTGATATTTTCGGAAATCGTATTGGTTACGGAAAAGGTTTTTACGATAAATTTCTGGCAGAATGCAAACCGGAAACCATCAAAATTGGACTTTCTTTCTTCGAAGCCGTAAATCAAATCGATGATGTCTTCGAATCAGATATAAAACTCGATTATTGCGTGACGCCTTTAAAAATCTACAGTTTTTAAAATTACTTCACTTCTTTAATAGTCAAAGCATCAATCCAGCCTTCAGTTCCGTCAGTTAATTCGATTTTTTTCCATTGCCCTAAAGTTTCAGTAACGTAAACTTTTGCTCCTTCATGCAATAAGAAAATGGCTGTTCCTGCTTTTTGCGGTTCACTTCGAACTTCGCTAACTTCTGCAAAAACAATTGCCGGACGATCATTATCATAATGATCTTTTTCAGCCATTCCGGCTCCAACGCTTAAAAGTAAAGCCAGAAGAAGAACGAACATTCCAATGAAATAAATTCTTTTTACAAGAGTAAGCTGTGAAAAATAATAACCTATAAAACTCAATAAAAACGCAAAAGCAATTCCAACAGAAATCATTGCCCAGGTATTGTAATTAAAAATACCGGTAAAATTCTGAATCAGTTTTGCAAAACCTACTTTCGGAACTTCTTTGATTTCGTCTATCGTTAGTTTTTTGGCAAATTTTAAATTGTTTAAAGTCTCGGCATCGTGGGGTTTTAAAACCAATGCTTTTTCATAATTATAAATTGAAGGAGCAACTTTATTTAGTTTATAATAAGAATTTGCCAAATTAAAATACAATTCAGCCGATTGCTGTTTATCTTCTTTGATAACGTTTTCATATTCCTGAACCGCTTCCTGATATTGCCCTTTTTGATATAAAGCATTCCCTTTTTCAAAGCCGCTTTGAGCAAAGAAAACCTGAGAGATTAATAAAAAGAGATATAATATATTTTTCATTTTATTTTCTTTAAACGATCTGTTTTTCTAATTCTGAAATAATCAAAACAGCTTTATCATAATCCTGCTGAATCGAAGCGCTCGAAGCCGGAGCATAACGTGCAAATTCGCAGTTTTCTGTCAAAGCAATAAAACTCTGAACCGATTCCGGATTTGCATTTCTTGACAATAATAATTCGCGAATATTGTCTTTGCTCATTTCTGAAGTTTCAATATGCAATTTGGCTTTCAGGAAATTATGCATGGCTTTTTCAAGCGCAATATAAAATGGCTCTTTGTTATTAAGCTGTTTCTTGGCTTCAGATAAATACTTCTTAGCCAGTTTATTGTTCATCTTAATTCTGTTTCCGGTCACATCGCTGTCAATTGCTTCTTTTTTCTTCTTAGCCAAGATGATAATCGGCAAAATCACGAAAGGAAGGAACAATAAAGTATAATATAAATTGGAGCCGTAAAAGTCATCTTTAGCAATAGAAACTAAAGTTGTTTTTGGTTTTATATATTTAAATTGTTCTGTTTTCGAAATAACATTTTTAGACGCACTTGCTGTTGCATTTGCTTCTGCCTGCATTGGCCCGTCAAGAACATCGATCATAATTTCCTGAGAAGTTATGGTTTTATAAGAACCTGTACTCAAATCGAAATACGAAAACTGCATTGGTTTAATCGCATATTTTCCTTTGTACTGCGGAATAATCGTGTATTTATCTGAGATTTTCCCTGACATTCCAGACAATGAAGTGGTTACTTTTTCGTCATGAACAGGATCGTACATTTCAAGCGCATTTGGTACAACCGGTTTTGGCAAAGTAAACAATTTCATGTTTCCTGCTCCGGCAGCACTCACAATTAAATCAAGGCTTTCGCCACTTTTTAAGCTAGTTTTTGATGGCGTTACCGTAAAATTAAATTTACCAACGGCACCGCTAAAACCTTCCGGTTTGCTTGCTTCCGGTAAAGGTCTTACATTAATAGTTTTCGCTCCTGCCGAAACAATTTTGTTATCATCAGATAAAATCATTTGCCCAAACATATCGCGGCGATTTGTTGGTAATTGAACTCCAATATCCAACGAAAGTGGTTCAATCGTTAATCGACCTGATTTTTGAGGATATAAAATAGTTTTTTTCAAGACTACAAAATAACATCTCTGTCCCTGATAACTTCCTTCTTCAATAGCCAATTGTTTAATGTCTATATTCTGATTCCAGAAATCATTGTATTTTGGTTTTGCCAGTTCTTTAAAACCGGTAACCCCGATATTGTTGAAATATAATTTATAAACAACGGTAATTGGTTCATTTAAATACGGGCTTGTTTTAGAAATTTCGGCAACAAGATTTAAAGTTTCGCTTCCTGAACCCTGTGGTCTGTCGTTCGGGTCTCTTTCTTCGGCAACAGCATTTGTAATAACGATTTTTATAGGCGATGTTTTGTAGATCTGACCATTAAATTCAATCGATGCCTGTTTAATCGTCACCGTACCTTTTTGAGCAGGCTGTAGAATATAAGAGTAAATTTTTTGAAAAGAACTTCTGCCGTTTATCCACGACTGACTTACTTGCTGGCTTGGACCGGCAACAATTCTAAAGCCGTCAAACGCAGGTTTCTCAAAGTTATCGCCATCAACATTCATGATAAAGTCAATACGAAGTCTTTCGTTAAGTCCAAGCGTGTTTTTGCTTACTTTGGCTTCAAATTGAACTTGAGCCATAAGCCCCTGAAAAGTGAATAGTAATAGAATTAAATATCTTTTCATTAATTGTTTAATCGTTTTTTTTGAGTTTAATCGTTTAATTGTTAATACGTTTAATCGTTTTTTTTACCGATTTATTGTTTAATCGTAATTAACAGTTAAACAAATCAACGATTAAACGATTCAACCTTATTTTACCAGTCTTTTTCTGTTTTTCTAGGATTTCCTTTTACTTTTTGAGCGTTTACTTTGTCCTGAATTTTCTTTTCTTCATTATTCACGGCATCTAACAAATTCTGAACACGATCTTTTGAAATTCCGCCCGGCTGTGGTTTTGGTTCTCCGTTGTTGTCTGATTTATCATCTTTCTTCGGATCATTTTTACCATCTTTTTTATCCTTGTCCTTATCGCCTTTATCGTCTTTCTTGTCTTTATCCTTATCCTTATCCTTGTTTTTGTCTTTATCCTTGTCCTTATCTTTATTTTTATCCTTGTCTTTGTCTTTATTCTTGTCCTTATTTTTATCGTTTTTCGGAGGATTTTCTTTTAGCTTTTGTTTGGCGTAAGCATAATTATAACGCGTTTCATCATCTGTTGGGTCGTTACGCAAAGCTTGTTTGTAAGCTTCAACCGCTTGCGTATAATCTTTCTCTTTCATGAAAACATTTCCTAAATTGTGATAGGCTTTATGTTTATCAGGTCTGTTTTTTGCGTTTTTAATTGCTTTGGCATAAGCCAATTTAGCTTCCGAAGCCTGATTTTGTCTGTAAATCGTATTTCCTAAATTATAAGAAGCAACACCGCGTTTTGCAAATTTTGATTCCGAAATTCTATAATTTGCCTCAGCATCAACAAATTTATTCTGCTTATATTCTTCATTCCCTTCAGGCAACGTTTTATCTTTCTCCTGAGCCGAAACCGCCAGAGAAAAAGTTAGTAAAATATAAAGAAGTAAATTTTTCATTCTAATTTTTTTGTTTTTTTTGTTTGCCACGAATTATATAATTTCTTTTTAGTGTAATTAGCGGCTAACTTTATTATTTCTTTTCGTTAAATAAATTCAACTCTTTTATCCAGTTTGTTTTTCTTTCCAAAAGGAAAATATCTATAAATAATAATAAGAAAGCAAAACCAAGAAACCACTGAAATTGCGATTGAAAATCGGCCATTTGAGTCGCTTCAAACTCTGTTTTCTGAATATTATTCAAGGCATTTTTTATGTATTCTAAAACCTCTTTGGTATTTCCGCCATAAACATAACCGCCTTTTGTTGCTTTTGCAATCGTTTTTAATCCTTCCTGATTCAGTTTTGTAATAACCGTTTCTCCGTTTTGATCCTTTTGATATGCTTTTACGATTCCATTTTCTTTTAACGGAATTGTTCCTCCTTTTTCAGTTCCAATACCAATTGTAATGATTTTCATTCCCAATTTATTGGCTTCTTCTGCCGCAGCCGAAGCTCCTTCAGAATGATCTTCTCCGTCAGAAATCAAAATCAATAACTTACTCGTTTTGCTTTTTTCATCAAAATAAGTCGATGATAATCGGATTGCTTCATCAAGCGAAGTTCCCTGAGACGAAACCATATCTGGCGTCATACTTTGCAGGAACATTTTGGCAACACTGTAATCGGATGTAATTGGTAAAACCGGAAACGCACTTCCGGCATAAGCCACAATACCTATTCTGTCGCTTCCAAGATTATTGATGATTTGCGAAACCAATTGTTTACTTTTCTCTAAACGACTTGGCGCCACATCTTCGGCAAGCATACTTTTCGAAACGTCGACAGCAAAAACGATATCAATACCTTCACGTTTTACCGTTTCCATTTTTGTTCCAATCTTCGGATTTACCAAACCGATAATTAAACACGCAAGTGCCAAAAGCAAAACGGATAATTTTAAGATAGGTTTAAAAACAGAGCTTTCAGGGCTTAGTTTTTTCACCATTTCCAAATCACCAAATTCACGTTGTTTTTTTCTTTTCCAATATAAATTGAAAAGGAAAATGCACACCACAATTGGCAGTAAGAATAAAAGGTATAAATATTTTTTTTCGTCTAATTCCATTTTTTAATTCTAGGTTTCAGTCGCAGTTTTCAGTCGTAGTTTTCAGCTGTAAACTGTAAACCGTGACTGCGACTAAAATTTATATAAAGCTTCTGTAAACCGTATTTCTTAAACCAACTTCTAACAATAACAAAAATGCTGCGAGTAAAACAAAAGCTCTGTATTTTTCGTCGTAATCGTAAAATTTTAATTCCTGAATTTCAGTTGTTTCTAATTTATTTATTGATTTATAAATCTCAGCTAATCTGTCGTTACTTGTTGCTCTAAAATACGTTCCGTCTGTTTTACGGGCAATACTTTTCATTAATTGCTCGTCGATTTCTACTTTTTGCATTTTGAATAAAAATCCGCCATTTGGTGCGTATGCATAAGGAGAAGAAGCCATTCCGTTACTTCCAAGCCCAATTGTATACACTTTTATTCCGTATTGTTTTGCGATATCAGCAGCCGTTTCCGGTTCGATAAAACCTGCATTATTGACACCATCGGTTAACAAAATAATAACCCTGCTTTTTGCTTTGCTATTTTTAAGTCTGTTCACAGCCGTTGCCAGTCCCATTCCAATTCCCGTTCCGTCCTGTAAAAGATTATCGTATTTAATTTCCTTTATTGCTTCCAGAATAATTGGTTTATCGCTGGTAACCGGCGTTTTTGTATAGGCTTCAGATGCGTATAAAACCAACCCAATTCTGTCATTTGGTCTTTCTTCAACAAAATCGGCAGCAACTCTTTTTAAAGCTTCCATACGGTTTGGCTTTAAATCTTTGGCAAGCATACTTCCCGAAACGTCAATTGCCATAACAATATCAATTCCTTTAGTTGTTTTAGTCTGATTGCTGATATCTACAGTTCTTGGTCTTGCCAAAGCAATAATCAGCGAACATAAAGCAATAACCCTAAAAACATACAAACAAGGTTTTAGTTTTGTCCAAAACGACTCGCTGTTTTTAAAACCCTGTGTTGAACTCATTTTTAACGTAGCCGATTGCTGGTTGCGTTTCCAGAAAAACCAGGCAATTGCAATTGGAATTAAAAGAAACAACCAAAAAAATTCCGGATTTAAAAAAGTTATTTTGCTCATTAGTTACTTGCTTTTCTAAGTTCAACAGAATTTAAAATTCGGGTTGCAATATCATTTCCGTATGTGTCGCCTTCTTCATGCAAAATCATAATTTGTTGTAATCCCTGATCTTGTTTGAATAATAAAATTTCATAATATGCTTTAGTGCTGGTTTTATCAACCGGATTTAAAATAGACATTGTTCCGTATCCTTTTAATCCCTGAACCCCTTCATTGGTTTGAAAATCTTCTTGTTTTACAATGATATTTTGTCCGCCCTGAGCTTCAATAATTTTTAAGTTTCCTTCTAAAGTTTTCGCTAAATCAAGATCTACCGGATTTTTGAATTTGCTTGTCGAAACGGTAATGTAAAAATTGTCAATTATGCTTCCGTAGGTAAAAATCTGCATTTCTTTAATTAGCGCCATTGCTTCTTTCGGAAGTACTTTTTGAGCATCCATACGTTTTAAGACCTTTGGAGTTTCAATTAAAACACCCGGATTTCCGTATTCACTTTTTACCCATTCACCTTCCAATAATTCTTTGGTTGGATGTCCGATAACATTATCTTTTACGTAGTTGAAACCTTTGGTAACAATAAAAAAAGTTGTGGTTGCAGCCAGTAAAAAAACAACGGTTCCAACAGCAATTGCAATACGTTTGTTGCGTTTTTTCAGTAATTGCTGTTTAATTTGTTTTTGTCTTTGTGCTTCATTCAATAACTGATCTTCTTCTTCGGCAGGAACTTCTGTTGGAATTGCATTATCCAGCGTTAAAATTACTTTCTGAATTTTATTTCTATCATCGGTAATTTCAAAATCAAGCGGTTTAGATTTTGCGAATTTCACTAAATCGGCCTGACGTAAAACGCGTTCTAAATTCTCAACGGTTTCTGGAGTTAAAGTCATCTTCTTTTTTGTAGAAGCCAATCGTATTGCCTGAATCAATTCAGAAGTTGTGCTTTCCATTGCCGGAATATGAATTGCTTCTTCAATATAATTTCGGGCAATATCCGTTAATTCACTATAATATTCCTTTATTTCACCTTTTTGAACAAGTTCTTTTTGCTCTAAGTTGTTTAATAAGCTTGTTGCTTTTTCAATAGGTGTTTTATAAACTTCTTCTTCAATTTTTTTCTGCTGACGTTTTTTTACAAACCAATATACAAAAGCGCCAATTGCAATAATAACAAGTACAATTAAAACATAAATCCACCAATCGCCAATACCACTGTCAACAGTTGTAATATCTTTAATATCGTACATTTTTTGCTGTAAAGTGTCTACTTTTATATTGGCAACTTCAACACGAATAGAATCTGATAAGAAAGGTTTTTTGTCAATTAGAATCTTAATGCTCGGAATTGTATATTTTCCTGAATCAAATTGTGTTAAACCATATTTTTTAATAAGTTCATACGTATCATTTTTCTTTACTGTGTCTATTGGATATGACTCGATAACTTCAAGCGGACCAATATTTTTTAGTTTAGGAAAAACAACTTTCGATTTTGAACTTACTACCGTTTTAAGTGTTAACTTAAATTCGGTTCCAATTTTATTTCTTGTAGTATCAATGCTCGTCTCTACTTGTTTTTGCTGGGCAAAAATAGCGGAGGAAAGTAAAAATAAAAATATGTAAAACTTTAATTTCATTATGATTTTTTTGATTTCAGATTTTATTCTAAAACGAATGCTTAAATTGAAACGCGGATGACGCAGATTTAAGCAGATTTTTATTTGTGTGTAATGCAGAAATATAAATTATTCAATTTCAAAAAATCTAAAATCTAAAATCTGCAATCTAAAATTGTACTTTATCTTGACTTGAAATATCCCAATAACTTAGTTACGTAATTTTCGTCGACTCTTGTGTTTACAACTCCGGCGCCAGATTTACTAAAAATATCTTTGAAATAATTGACTCTTTCCTGATAATGTTTTTCGTAATTCATTCGCACTGTTTTTGAACCCGTATTTACCAGCTGAATTTTTCCTGTTTCGGCATCCAGCATATTGACCATTCCTAAATTTGGGATTTTTTCTTCACGAATGTCATAAACCCGAACACCTGTAATGTCGTGTTTTTTAGAAGCAATTTTTAAAGTCTGCTCGTAATTTTCAGACATGAAATCGGAAATAACAAAAACGATCGCTTTCTTTTTTTGAGTTCCTGATAGAAATTTTAAGGCAGCTGCAAGATCTGTTTTATTGCTTTTTGGTTCAAATTCGATCAATTCACGAATGATTCTTAAAACATGCGAACGCCCTTTTTTTGGTGGAATATACAATTCAACATTATCAGAAAATAATATCAAACCAATCTTATCATTATTTTGTGTAGCTGAAAAAGCCATCGTTGCCGCAATTTCGGTGACGATGTCTTTTTTAAACTGACTTTTTGAACCAAAACCTTCAGAGCCCGAAATATCCACCATTAACATCATGGTTAATTCGCGTTCTTCTTCAAAAACTTTTACGTGGGCTTCGTTATAACGTGCGGTTACATTCCAATCGATGTTACGAATATCATCGCCATATTGGTATTGACGCACTTCGCTAAAAGTCATCCCGCGTCCTTTAAATGAAGAATGGTACTCTCCCGAAAAGATATGATTGCTCAGTCTTTTGGTTTTGATTTCTATTTTCCGTACTTTTTTTAAAAGCTCTTTTGTATCCATTTTTCGGATTGCAGATTTTAGATTTTTAGATTTTAGATTATTTTTCAGATTGCTAATTTTAAATCTAAAATCAGCAATCTAAAATCTAAAATTTTTTAAGGTACTTCAATCTCGTTTACGATTTTGTTGATAATGTCTACAGAAGTTATGTTTTCGGCTTCAGCCTCATACGTTATCCCAACTCTGTGACGTAAAACATCATGTACAACGGCACGAACATCTTCCGGAATTACATAACCACGACGTTTGATAAAAGCGTAACATTTTGCCGCATTGGCTAAATTGATACTTCCACGTGGCGATGCTCCAAAACTAATAAGAGGTTTTAAGTCGGCAAGTTTGTACTTCTCCGGATAACGAGTAGCAAAGATGATATCTAAGATATATTTTTCGATTTTTTCATCCATATAAACTTCACGAACAGCTTCTTGCGCACGCAAAATTTGTTCTACAGAAACTACAGGATTTACTTTTTCGTAACTTCCTTTTAAGTTTTGACGAATTACAAAACGCTCTTCATCAATTTTTGGGTAGTCGATTACGGTTTTTAACATGAAACGGTCAACCTGCGCTTCCGGAAGTTGGTATGTTCCTTCTTGCTCAACAGGGTTTTGAGTTGCAAGTACTAAAAACGGACGATCTAGCTTGAAAGTGGTATCGCCAATAGTAACTTGTTTTTCCTGCATCGCCTCTAAAAGTGCTGATTGTACTTTGGCAGGAGCACGGTTAATTTCATCGGCAAGGACGAAGTTAGCAAAGATTGGTCCTTTTTTAATAGAGAATTCGTTTGCTTTAATGTTGTAAATCATCGTTCCAACAACGTCGGCTGGTAATAAATCAGGAGTAAACTGGATACGGCTGAAAGAACCTTGCACTGCCTGAGACAACGTATTTATCGCTAAAGTTTTAGCCAATCCCGGAACACCCTCTAACAAAATGTGCCCTTGTCCTAAAAGCCCGATTAATAAACGCTCGACCATGTGTTTCTGGCCCACAATAACTTTGTTCATTTCCATTGTAAGAAGGTCTATAAAAGCACTTTCTCTTTCAATTTTTTCATTTATCGCTCTAATGTCTAAAGTCGTTGTATTTTCTTCCATATAAATATTTTTAAAACCTTTTTTAAAACGCTGATTTTTATGTCTAACTTTTGAGAGTGCAAATTGAATATTTTTTGAGAAGTAAGATGTTAAAGAATGGTTAAAACTTCGACCAAAGACCTAATTTTAAGGACGAATTGTGAATCTATTTTTATATTTTTAAGAACTTTGGTCAATATGTTTTAGAAAAGCATATTTATTACCAAAAATAACGCAATAAAACCATGAGCAAAACAACATTATCGCCTATAATTTCGGGCACTATGAATTGGGGAGTATGGGATAAAAACCTTACAACTAAAGAAATGGAAAACATGATACAAATTAGTATCGAAAACAAAATTACCACTTTTGATCACGCCGATATTTACGGATCTTATACCACAGAAGCAGATTTTGGAAAAGCATTTCACGCAAGTAAAATTTCGAGAGAAAAATTACAGTTAATTACCAAATGCGGCATTCAGATGATAGCTGAAAAACGTCCCGAAAACAAAATCAAACACTACGATTATTCTAAAGATTATATCATTTGGTCTGTTGAAGAATCTTTAAAGAAATTGAAAACAGATTACGTTGATGTTTTTTTATTACACAGACCAAGTCCGTTAATGCAGGCCGATGAAATTGCTGAAGCGGTTGAAAAATTAAAATCAGAAGGAAAAATTATCGATTTCGGACTTTCGAATTTTACCAGTTCACAGACCGAATTAATTCGTCAGAAAACAGAAGTAAGTTACAATCAGGTGCAATTTTCAGCAACACATTATGAAGCAATGGTTGATGGAAGTTTGGATTATATGCAAACACACGGAATTCGTCCGTTGTCATGGAATCCACTTGGAACTGTTTTTAGAGAAGATACCAAAAAAACACGCCGTTTGAAAAAATTATTGGCCGATTTGGTTCAGAAATATAGCTTTGGTTCGGATACACTTTTATTAGCCTGGATTTTAAAACATCCTGCAGGAGTTATTCCAATTGCCGGAACAGTTAATGTTGCCAGAATTCAATCATTGATGAAAGCTGTTGAATTAAAAATGGATAAAGAAGACTGGTTTGCAATCTGGACAGAAAGTATGGGAGATGACGTGCCTTAATGCAGCCGCAGTTTTTTTAAGTATTCAGTTAAAAATATTTGCCACAGATTAAAATGATTAAATGATTAAAATGATTTTTTTTATCTCCGTAATCTGCTAAATCTGCGAGAGTAATTTTTTCACGCAGATTTAGCAGATTTTTATCAGTGAAAATCCTTTAATCTGTGGCAAAATAAAAAAAAATAAAAATATCATAATGAAAAAAACAGTTTTAATTACTGGTGCCACAAGCGGAATTGGAAAAGCAACCGCACAAATAATGGCAAAAAGCAACTATAAAATTATCCTTTGCGGAAGACGTAAAGAACGTTTAGAGGAACTTGAAAAAGATCTTTCAGCTTTTACAGAAGTACATTCTTTGTCTTTTGATGTTCGTGATAAAGAAGCTGTTTTTGAAAGTATCAGTTCATTACCGGCAGCATTTTCAGAAATTGACGTTTTAATTAATAATGCCGGAAATGCGCATGGTTTAGATCCAATTCAAACGGGGGATTTAGACGATTGGGATGCGATGATTGACATTAATGTAAAAGGACTTTTGTATATTTCAAAAGCCGTGATTCCGCAAATGACAGCGAGAAAATCAGGACATATAATTAATATTGGTTCAACTGCTGCAAAAGAAGTGTATCCGAACGGGAATGTATATTGCGGAACAAAACATGCTGTTGACGCGATTACTGCTGGAATGCGAATAGATTTGAATCCGTTTGGAATTCGCGTAGGCGCAATTCATCCCGGAATGGTGGAAACTGAATTTAGCGAAGTACGTTTTAAAGGCGATGCAGAAAGAGCTTCGAATGTATACAAAGGATTTGATCCGCTGCAGGCAGAAGATATTGCAGATATTATTCATTTTGTGGTTTCAAGACCATATCACGTTAATATTGCCGATTTAATGGTTATGAGTACAGCGCAAGCGTCATCAACTATTGTTAAAAGAGATTAACTTGATTTTAGATTTCTTAGATTTTTAGACTAACTTAGACTTCTTAGATTTGAACATTTAATCTAAGACATTTGAAGATATAAAAATCTAAACAGCTAAATTCTAAGAAGTCTAAAAATCCAATAATCTAAGAAGTCTAATTAAATGATCAACAAACGTCTTTTAATCAAAAACTTACTCGCTCATAATGACGAGAGCAGTTTTTATGATAAAAAAAGACAGTTGAATCTTCACACGCGTGAAGGAAAAGGAAAATTCCTGAAACACATTTGTGCACTTTCAAATTCAAATCCAACCAATAATTCTTATATTGTAGTTGGTGTTGAAGATCAGGATAATGAAATTGTAGGCGATGATTTTTTTGATGATAGCCGAATTCAGAATCTGGTTAATGCTTTTTTAGAAAATCCGCCTAAAATTCAATACGAGAATGTGCCATTTCCGAATCTTCCCAAAGATAAAGTAATTGGATTGGTGACGATTAAACCAAAAAACAAAGTCTCGTATTTTAAAAAAGGAATTCATACAATTGTTGCCAATAGCGTTTTTGTGAGGCGCGGCAGTAATTCGATTCCTGTTGAAGGTAACGTCGAGAAAAATTATCAGAATACAGAAACCGTAATTGGAATTGAGAATAGTTCCCGAAATAGTATTCAGTATACATTAGACGGCGTTATCGATTTTATGAATTTCAGGCATAAAGATATGTCGCCTAAATATCATGTTTTTAAAGAATTATTTGTGATTTGCTGGGCTGGAGTTCCCAAAAAATCCCGTGATAAAACTTTTCTTTCCCGTGTTGATATTGAATTAATAAACGAACAAATTAAACTTTTTTATTCGGCTCTGGATGTTGTTACGATTCTTTTTGATGATGATAGTTTTACGATAACGGAATATGTTCCGTTGGGGTTAAATGACAAAACGAGTTATTATCCTCTAGAAGAACAAACAATTCGTTTTTTTGATAACGGCTACTATAAAATTGACCGTAAAATACTTTTTGAACCGCCGGAATTTAACAGGCCAATGTTATACCATATTTATAATTCGAATATGGCATTGCTTCAAAAACTGCAAAAAGGTTCTGTTTTATCGGAACGGGAACAAAAAGATCTGGAAAATCTTCCTTCAACTTTTATGATTTGCCATTTAAATGGTTTCGATGATGCCAAACAAAAACTAATTGATTCAAAATTGCTTTTAAAACCTTTTCCACAAGTTTATTTGTCTTTTAAAGAAGCACTTAGGATTTTGAGGAAAATGAAATATGATGTTCAGTGAAAGGGAGGTTCAAAGAGGCAAAGGTTTAGAAGCCCTAAGGTTTTTTGAATTGCCCTCCAGCTTTAGCTGGAGATTTATTAAGCATAATTTTCAATAAATACGTTTTCAATTTTTTTTAAGTTATCATTTTCTTCAAATTGCAAATGACTCATTTCATTATTATAAAATTTCTCTATAAAAAGCTTAATAATGTACATAACTTCAGATCTGTTATCACTATTACTCAAAAGTTCTTTGACTAAATAATTGCTTAGTTTTAGCTTTTGATTTCTATATTGATTTAACATCAAAGCAGAGTCAGAATCTTTGTGTAAAATAAGCATTTTATCAACCTTGTCTATTTCTTCTATTAAGTCTAAAATATGATATAATTTGTTATCTTTCATTTGATGTAAATTAAAATTTTATTTCCAAAAAGCCTTTTGATAACCTATTTCCTCTAATTCTTCTTGTTTTTGTAAATCTATCCAGCCAATATGCTTTGTCACTTACATATCTAAAATTATTAATATGATTTTGGGGATAAATCTCAATTATATAAGCATCGACACCATAAATAATTTCTGAGTTAGGATATTTGAAATTATCTAACTTCGAACCTAATTTTGAAACAATTGAATAATCTAAAAATGTTACTAAATCAATATCTCCCGGATTGTTCTTTTGTGTTACATAAGATCCGTTAATCCATTGATGCAACTCGTCTAAATTACATACTTTTTTGAAATCCTCGTTATATTTAACATAAGCTTCAAAAATTTCTCTTCTTTTAGTGGAAGGAATTTTTAGAACAAATTCATTTTCCAATTCTTGAATTGTTGAGGTAATTTTATTATCGGGCACTAACAACCCTGAATGATTAAAGGTTAACATATGGGAAAATTAAAATAGCACCAAATGTAAGAAAAGGTTTTGTGTTTTGATGTGTAAATGTTCTTGAGATTTATTGATATTTCAAATATTTACTAACTTGCTCATAAGGAAATAAAATTTCTTTTGGACCATCAGCGTATGATGCGGCTTCGTAAGAGTTGTAATAAAGAAGCAAACCTTCTTCGGTATAAAAAATATTTTGTGGTAAGTGAAATTTGTCGTTTTCAAACATTAAGCCTGTTGCATTAATATTTGCTTTTGGTGGGATTTTATATTTTTTGCGGAATTCTTTTTCGGCGAAAGCCATAAATTCTTTCTCGTTTTTAAAAATCTGATCGGTAAAAATGGTTTTTCCTGTTTTGGGATTAAATAATAAAGAACGATAACCCTGATAACCGTGAGCGCCGCCGGTAAACGTATAATGATCTAATTTTATATTTATAATTTGCTCTGATTCGAATTCGACATCTCCTTTAATTTTTCCTTCCCAGCCAAATGTCTCGCTCGGAAATTTTTTATGCATTTCTTCGTATGAAGCAATAAAAGATGTTGCTAATGTATTATAATCACTGAGTTTTAAAGGTTCTTCTCCAAAATAAGCAATTTCTTTGATGACTAAAAAAAGTTTTTTATTAATGCTGTCGGCAACTACAGGAATATTTTTTGCCACAGGAATTTCGATCGTAATTTGCGGGCAATCAATTTTGCATGGAATGGTAGATTTTTTTTCAAATGTTTCATTATCAAACGAAAGCTCTTTGTTACAGCTAATGAATATTACAAACAAAAAGACTAGAAAAGTATACTGTTTCATATCTAAAAGTGTTAATTATATACAAAGGTAAGAAGTTGTATCAGGATTAAAATAAATTAAACGGTAAATTTGTAATCTAAAACAGAGTTTAAAAATCGTAACTATATGAAATTCAATACTAAAGTAATACATGGTGGTCAGCATCATGATCCAAGTACGGGAGCTGTTATGCCTCCGGTTTATCAAACTTCAACTTATATTCAGACAAGTCCGGGGCAGCCTTTGGGTGATTATGAATATAGCCGGGCATCGAATCCAACGCGTACGGCATTAGAAAATGCTTTGGCGAGTATTGAAAACGGTACTCGCGGATTGGCTTTTTCATCTGGATTAGCAGCGACAGATTGTATTTTAAGATCGTTTAAAGCCGGAGACGAAGTTATTGCGATGGATGATTTATATGGCGGAACATATAGAATGTTTTCGAGAATTTATAAAGATTCAGGAATTAAATTTCATTTTGTTGATATGACCGATATTGCAAAACTGAAATCATTAATTAACGAAAACACAAAACTGATTTGGGTTGAAACGCCAACAAATCCGTTAATGAAATTAGCTGATATTGCCGAAATTGCAAAAATTACCAAGGAACATAAAATTTGGTTTGCTGTAGATAATACTTTTGCGACGCCTTATTTGCAAAAACCTCTTGATTTAGGAGCTGATATTGTAATGCACTCTGCAACAAAATATTTAGGAGGACATTCTGATGTTATTGCCGGAGCTTTAATTGTAAAAGATGAAGCTTTAGGAGAGCAATTGCATTTTCAGCAATTTGCTACAGGCGCAACACTTGGACCAATGGATAGTTTTTTGGTTTTAAGAGGAATTAAAACACTTTCGTTACGTGTACAGAGACATTGTGAAAACGGAGAAAAAGTGGTTGAGTTTTTAACAAAACATCCAAAGATAAAAACGGTTTATTATCCCGGATTGCCAAATCATCCGTTTCATGAAATTGCCAAGAAACAAATGAAGGCTTTTGGCGGAATGGTTTCTTTTACTTTTGTTTCAGGCAAAAAAGAAGATTCGATTTCATTTTTAGAAAAATTAAAAGTTTTTACTCTGGCAGAATCTTTGGGCGGAGTGGAATCTTTGGCCAATCACCCGGCTTTAATGACACATGCTTCTATTCCGGCAGATAAAAGAGCTGAGGTTGGTATTACCGATGATTTAGTTCGATTGAGTGTAGGTATTGAAGATGCAGAAGATTTAATAGCCGATTTAGAACAGGCTTTGGCATAAAAAATAGTTCTCAAATAAAAAATCCCAAATTTCAATCTTTATATTGGAATTTGGGATTTCTTTTATGTTGTAATTTCTTTAAAATTCTAAGTAGTAAATATATCCTACGTTGAACCAAACTTGCGAATCGTTCGATTTATTTTCTTTGTAAAGATCTTTGTTTGGATTTAATCCGTCAACCCAGTCAGAGTTGAATCCCTGATAACGGATATCAAACATTAAATCACTCATTTCAGATAGTTTATAATGAACCCCAACTCCTGTAACTACAGATAATACAACTCCGTTTTCACTTGAAAAACCATGGGCACGTCCATCAGAAGGAGTAAGGTATTTTCCAAAAGTGGTTGCAGGAAGTCCTAACGGACCTAATTTTGAGCCTACTTTCGTTGAATAGTAACTTACCTGAAATCCTAAACTTAGGTACGGGCTAAAGCTGCCAACCGAGTTTTCGTAATCATGAATTTTTATAAAAGAAAATTCTAATTGAGATCCAAGATTTACTAAAGTTGAGCTTCCGGTCATCGCTCTAAGATGTTGGACAACTCCTTTTTGTTCTTCTCTTTTAACCCATTCACCAAAATGATGCAAATTTGTTTTGTTGAAGGATAATTCTGATCTAACTTTAAAATGTTCCGTAAAGAAACTTTCTCTGTTATTATTGGCAGAAAAATTAATAAAGTGAACTATTCCTATACCGAAACCAGTGTTTCCAACATTGGTGTCCATATCGTGTCGTTCTCCATAATCAGATTGAAAAGATACGGGTCCGAATATTATTCCTACTTCTTGTGCTAAGTCTGATTGGGCAGATACGGTAGAAGTGATCGCAAAAAAGGCGAATAATGTGAGTATTATAGGTTTAAGCATGGTATTTGGGCTTTCAAATCTTGGCAAATATATAAAAAACATGCACGATTCAAAATATTAAATTAACGTATTAAAAAATTAGTAACAAAATACTTAATTTGTTAACTTTAATTATAATGTTTTGAACTAAATAGACTGGTGGTAAATGCTATATTTAGGAATGTTTGCAAAAAATACAATTCATTCTTTAGAATGAAAAAAAATAACATTCAGTAAGCATTTTGTTATATCTTTGTCTGTTAAAACGAAAACGTTTTCTTAAACGTATTTCCTTATTTATAGTGCTAAAATTTAAATATTTACTTGAATAATTTATTTCAAAATGGAACAAAAAATTAATGAGTTTATGGCTCTTGTTGAGTCAAAAAATCCAAACGAGCCAGAATTTCTTCAAGCCGTTAGAGAATTTGCAGAAACGGTAATTCCATTTATTGCAGAACGAAAAAAATATGATGGAAAAAACTTACTTCTTAGAATTGCTGAGCCAGAACGCTCTATAATTTTTAGAGTTCCATGGGTAGATGATCGAGGAGAAATAATTGTAAACAGAGGTTTTAGAATTCAAATGAACTCTGCAATTGGTCCTTACAAAGGTGGAATTAGATTTCATCATACTGTAAATCTGTCTGTTTTAAAATTTCTTGCTTTTGAACAAGTTTTTAAAAATAGTTTGACAACACTTCCAATGGGTGGTGGAAAAGGAGGTTCTGATTTTGATCCGGAAGGTAAGTCTGATGGTGAAATCATGCGTTTCTGTCAATCGTTTATGACTGAATTATGCCGCCATATTGGTCCTGATTTAGATGTACCTGCCGGAGATATTGGTGTTGGTGCAAGAGAAATTGGATTCTTATTTGGTCAATATAAAAGAATCAGAAATGAATTTACAGGTGTTTTAACCGGTAAAGGACTTGCTTATGGTGGTTCACTAATACGTCCTGAAGCTACAGGATACGGAGTTGTTTATTTTACAGATCAAATGTTGCGTACAATCGGGCATGAAATTAAAGGTAAAAGAGTAGCAATTTCAGGATTTGGAAATGTGGCTTGGGGAGTAGCTTTAAAAATAAATGAATTAGGCGGAAAATTAGTTACTATTTCTGGTCCTGATGGTTATATTTATGATGAAGAAGGAATCTCTGGAGAAAAAATCGAGCACATGGTCGAAATGAGAGCTACAGGTGATAACAGAGCCGAAGTTTATACTAAGAAATATCCAAATGCTGTTTTTCATAAAGGAAAAAGCCCTTGGGAAGTAAAAGTAGATATCGCTATTCCGTGTGCAACACAAAATGAATTGACCGGAGAAGATGCTAAAAAATTAATTGACAACGGTGTTTTATGTGTAACTGAAGCTGCAAATATGCCTTCGACATTAGATGCTATTAAATTATTTTTAGATAATAAAGTTTTATTCGCACCAGGAAAAGCGGCAAATGCCGGTGGTGTTGCTGCATCTGGTCTTGAAATGACACAAAACTCAATTCGTTTAAACTGGACAAGTGAAGAGGTAGATTTGAGATTAAAAGATATCATGGTTGGAATTCACAACCAATGTAAAAAATACGGTATGGGCGAAGATGGTTATGTAAACTACGTAAAAGGAGCAAACATTGCCGGATTTGTTAAAGTTGCCGATGCTATGCTTGCACAAGGTGTAGTATAATTTCAATAAAAAAATTTAAAAGCCTTCATTTTTCGTAAAGAAAAATGGAGGCTTTTTTTTGCCGCAAATTTGTGGTTAATCGTAATTAAGAGATTTTTTTCTTAATTGTTTAATGGTTTAAAAAAGAACTTTATTTAAAGCAGAACAAAAATCAAATACTTTCGTTTGTAGTATATTTGTCTATCCGAATACGTTTAATATGATGAGAAGGTTTCTGTATATTTTGTTTTTTCTTTTAATGCAGTTCAGTTTTGCACAGAATAATTTATCCTGGCAAGGCTATTTTTCGTTTAACGAAATAAAAGATATTTCAGAAAGTTCTACCACTGTTTTCGCTGCTTCAGAGAACGCTTTGTTTTCTAGAAATAGTGCAACAAACAGCACTAAAACGTACACTACGGTTGATGGACTTTCAGGACAAACAGTTTCGGCAGTATATCATAGTGAAGCCTTTAAAAAAACCATTGTTGGTTACGAAAACGGGATGATCATTGTCATCAATGAAACCGACGGCAGCATGTTAAAAAAGGTAGATATCATTAACAAACAATTATCTCCCAGTATTAAAAAAGTCAATCATTTTATGGAGCAAAACGGTTTGGTTTATGTTTCTTGTGATTTTGGTATTGTACAATTTAATTTAACCACTTTGCAATTTGGCGATACTTATTTTATTGGCGATAACGGAGCTGAAATTAGCGTAAAACAAACTGCCTTTTTTAACGGATTTATTTATGCGGCCACTTCAAGCGGTATTAGACGAGCCAATAGTACAAGTACTAATTTAATTGATTTTAATCAATGGTCAATTGTAAATTCAGGCAATTGGTCAAGTGTTGAAACGCTCGATACAGAACTTATTGCCATTAATTCTGTTGGATATATTCACCGATTTAATTCGAATACTTTTGTGGGGTTTTCACAACTTCCGCAGCTTTCAACAGATATGAAGGCAAAAAACCATAATTTGTTTATTACAACAGCAAGCGCAGTTTATGTATACAATAATAAAATGATGCTAACTCGCCAAATTACGAATACAGAGGTTTTTGATAATACTTTAACTCTTACTTGTGCAACAGCTGTTGGAAATTTAATTTACATCGGAACAAAAGAAAATGGTTTGTTTACGTCATCTCTTTCTGGTGGATCCTCTTTTGATAACATCACGCCAACAGGTCCAACCCGAAATAATATTTTTTCATTAGGTGTAACTCCAAATAGTGTTTGGGCAGTTTATGGAGATTATGATTTGACTTACAATCCATATCCTTTAGATAGTTATGGTATTAGCAAATACACAGCCACAGGCTGGTTAAATATTCCTTACGAAAATGTTTTTGATGCAAAATCAATCGCTCGTATTATTGTTAATCCAAACAATGAAAATCAGGTTTATGCAAGTTCTTACTTTTCCGGTTTATTAAAATTAGAAAACGATACGCCGTCCATTTTATATACTGAAAAAAATAGCAGCCTGGAAAGTTTAAAAGCCGACAACTACAATCTGATAGATATTCGTATAAATGCTACTGCTTTTGATAAATCAGGAAATCTCTGGATTACCAACAGTCGTGTTAAAAACGGATTGAAAGTTTTAAAAAGCAATGGGCAATGGGGAAGTTATTCCACTACAGTAATTCTTGATAATGATGAAGACAGCGATTTTGGGAGTATTGTTATTGACAAAAACAATATCAAATGGATGGGCACCAACAGAGACGGAGTAATTGGCTATAATGAAAGTACAAATACATTTAAAAAAATGACTTTTGGCGAAGATGCCGGAAATTTGCCCAGTATAGATGTTCGCGCATTAGCAATTGATACTAAAAACCAGCTTTGGATTGGTACTACAAAAGGATTAAGAGTGCTGTCAAGTGTGAATAATTTTCAAAACGAAAGCCAGTTAAAAGCAAATCCAATTATTATTATAGACGATAATCTGGCTCAGGAATTATTGTATGAGCAGTTTATCACTTCGATTGTAGTGGACGGTGCCAATAATAAATGGATTGGAACGTCAGATTCAGGAGTTTTTATGGTTTCGCCAAACGGTCAGGAAACTAAATATCATTTTACAATAAATAATTCTCCTTTGCCAAGTAATAACATTAACGATATTAAAATTGACAGCGCAACCGGCGAAGTTTTTATTGCAACCAATAAAGGCTTAATTTCTTTTAAAGGAATTGCAACCGGAGCCAATGAAGATTTAAACAGCGTTTACGTATACCCAAATCCCGTTCGTCCTGAGTTTACCGGAACGGTGAAAATTGCAGGTTTATTAGATAAAGCAAATGTAAAAATTACAGATATTACCGGTAGTTTAGTTTATGAAGCTACTTCGGCAGGCGGAACAATCGAATGGGACACTACAGCTTTTGGAAGATATAAAGTGGCAACCGGCGTGTATATGATTTTTATTTCGGCGCAGGACGGAGGGGAAACTAAAGTTAAAAAAGTGATGATTATTCGTTAGTATTTTAGTCGCAGTTTTCAGTCTCAGTCACAGTTTTCAGTGTTTGTCATTGCGAGAAACGAAGCAATCTCAGTTGCTGAATCAATTGTTAGTGTGGTAGCTTCGGTCCTCGCAATGACAAGTGTCATAAGTTTTCAAAAAATCTAAAATCTAAAATCTCAAGTCTAAAATCTAAAATTCTATTTTGTTAGTCAAAACCAAAGCAATCGTTATTTCGGCACTAAAATTTCAGGAAAAAAGCTTGATTGTAAAATGTTTTACACTTTCAAACGGACTGAAATCTTATTTTGTGCGTGACGCTTTTTCGAGTCGGAAAACCAGTCAGAAGATTGCTTATTTTCAACCATTTTCAATATTAGAAATCGAAGCCGTTCATAAAAATAAAGGAACTTTAGAAAGTTTCAAAGAGATTAAAACGGCAGTTCCTTTTCAAACCATTCATACCGATATTGTAAAAAGTACCATCGTAATGTTTCTGTCAGAAATGCTGCATTATTCTATTCAGGAAGAAGAAAAAAACGAATCTTTATTTAATTTTTTAGAAAGTGCATTAATATGGTTTGATCATCATGATGAAGTTTCAAATTTTCACTTAATATTACTTTTAGAAGCGACAAAATATTTGGGTTTTTATCCGGATAGTTCTGAGATTGATTCGCCTTATTTTGAAATGAACGAAGGCGTTTTTACCTTGTTTCATGGTATAAGCGCTCTGACAGAACATGAAACAAACCTGTTTAAAAAATTAATTGACCTAAAATTTGACAATGATCAAAAGGTATTTCATGTCATTGAAAGACAAATCTTACTAAAGATACTAATTGACTACTATAGTTTTCATTTAGAGGGATTTAAGCGACCAAAATCACTAGATGTTTTGAGGGAAATTTTTTCTTAATTAAATGATAAATTATATATATTCGCAAACGATTAGTGAGATCAAAAATTTGCCCATACTTAATTTATTAATTTTATAAACAAACAACTATGAAGAAAATTACATTTTCGATTATTCTGCTTTTCCTGGTTGCCTTTTCGGTAACTGCTCAAAGGAAATATGACGAAATAATCACCACAGAGAACAATGTTCAGGATATTGTTCAAAACGAAATAACAGGAATTGTTGTTTTTAAAGAAGGTGGAACTGTAAAAGGTTTAGATCCGGAAACAAAAAAAATTGTCTGGACTTTGACTAAAGAAGATTTCGGTACAATTACTTCTAAAGACATATTAACTGATCCTGATTTTGGAAATATGTTCAAAGACAAAAGAGACTTAACAACCGTTTCAGGAAGTCCTTATGTTGAAGCTTACATCAATTCAAAATATCTAATTATCAATACTGATACAGGTAAAGTTGTATACAATTCTTCTAAAGAATCTTTTTGGGTATTTCAATCAGATTTTATTCCTGAAACAAATGAATACCTTCTTACTTTGAAAAAAGACGGAGATATGGCAATCGCTTTATTAGATATGGCAACAGGAGAATTAAAATGGACTACAACTGTTGACAAAGCAAAAGCAATGATTAGTTTTTCTTTGAAATTATCTGCTAATACAAATAAAGCAAAAATTAACGGAAACACTGTTTATTATTTACTTTACGGTAATTTATATTCTTTTGATAAAACGACCGGAAAATTAAACTGGAAAGCTGCTGAGGAATACACAAAATTCTATGAAACACAAAACGATAAAAATATTGTTGTAGTTAACGCTGCAGGTTTATTTTCGAATAAACAATATTTAAATGTTTTAAGTACAGATGACGGAAAAAGTATCTGGAAAGAATCTATCAAAACTAAACAAGTTGTTTATTTAGAAGATTGGGGAACAAAATTATTAGTGGCTCACAATAGTGGTTTCAACTTTTTTGATTTAAAAACAGGAGAAAAAATCTGGAAAAAAGATGCACGTGGAGATGGATTGAAAAGAGTAATTCCTATCGATCAGGATTTCTTGTATGTTGCAGAAAATGAAATGATGTTGATTAATAAAGATGGAGAAAAACTTTGGAAAAAATTCATCGAAATTTCTGATGACAAAGAAGATCCAATTTATTATTTAGGAAAAGTAGGTGAAAAAGTAATGTACTTAACGGGTACTTACGGAAACATGGTTGATTATAAAACCGGAGTTAAACTTTGGAAACGTAACATCAATTTTGATAAAAGCCGTCCGGTTTTGCCAGCTTATGATGAAGCAGCAAATGCTTACTTAGTTTACAATGACGAGAAGTTATACAAATTTGATCCAAGCATCAATGATAAACCAGAGCCTTTCGCTAAAGTAAACATCAAAAAAGAAAAAGAATTAAACAGCATCGAATTATTTCCTTGGGGAGTTGTACTTTCTGGACCGGTTGAGGTTATGGGAGTTAACTTAGACGGAACTGTAAAATACCACCACGTATATACACAACCAGGTGAAGGAACAAGACGTTTAATTAAAAGTGCTGCAATTGTAGGTAGCATTGGGTTAGGAATTGGTTCTGCAGCAAGTGCTGTACAAGGTTCTGAATTAACAATGACATACCGCGATTCTGAAGGAAACATGAGATCTACAGTTCTTAAAGAAGAGAATAAATCTAAAATGAAACAATCTGATAATATGGCAGCAGGTTCTGCAGCTTTAGGATTGGTAGCAGCTAAATTTAACTCTCGTTTCAACGCAATGAAACAAAACAGAGATTACTCTTATATTTTTGCAAAAGCAGATACCGGAGAAAAAATCCTTGTTAAAGTAAGTAAATCTGATGGAGTTGAAGTTGATAAAATTATTTTCAACAACAACAAACCACTTTATGAAATAGATCCTGCAACACAAAACATTTTTTATGTGTCTGACAAGTCTATTCAAATTTTCAATAAGAAATAATACTAAAACACAGAAAGCCATCAGGATTTACTTCTGATGGCTTTTTTTTTGCCTATGAAAAAAACTTTACTCCTTATTGTTTTGCTTGCAATTACCTCAATTCAGGCGCAAGAAAAAATAAGCTCAAAAAAGAAGAAATTTTATATCCCCGTAGTTAAATATTCAGAATTTCCTGCTCTTGATAATGCCTTAACGCAAACTACTTTTTATCAAATGGATAAAGAGTTGATACAAGAGGAAATTATTTTAAAGAAAAAGTATTTTAACATAGAGGGCTTTATAAAAGATCCTGCAAATGGAAAACTAAAAATTTACTTAACCATTGCATTGCCTAAGTTTAATGCAACAAAAGTAGATAGTACGTTTGATAAGAAAAAGAATAACTGGCAATTTCAGGTTTATTCTAATTATGATGTAAGAATAAAAGTTGATGCCAGATGTGGAGATAAAATGTTATTTACTCAGGATTTTAATAGCATAGAATCACATATCGTTGGAGGTACATACGAAAAAGGCAATGTAAAAGTTGCTGTTGAGTTAAGTAATAAAAGAAGCGCACAAGCCGAAAAGGATAATGATTATTCTGCACAAGAGTTAGGGATTGACAATGTCATTTACCATTCTGTAGATCGAATTGAGAGTTTTCTAAATTATAAATTAGGTTATTACATCGATGAATCTAAAATAAAGTTTGAATTTGTAACTTCTAAAGGACATTCTGAATACAATCAGATGCTCGCCTTTGAGAATGAAATTACAGCTCAGATGGGAAAAGTAACTCTTGAAAAAGGTTTAGATGAAAAGCTGCTAACGCCACATTTGCAATATCTGGAAAGTTTATTGGTAAAATATCCTCCTTCGCCCTTAAACGAGAACATTCGGTTTATTGTAACCAACAATTTGGCAGAGACTTATTTTTTACTTGAAAACACAGAAAAAGCATTAATGTATGCCAATTTATTAGTCGAAAACGATAAGCAGGATTCGAGAGGATCTACAATTATTAAAAAAGTAAATAAAGGTTTTTTTGCTGATAAAAAAATAAGAAGCCACACGACCCGTTTTGCCGATCTTAAAAAGTTAGGTCTTAAAATTGCCGAAGAAAAAGAGGAGAAAAGATTGGCTTTCTTTGAAAAAATCCAACAACAGGATGCAGAATGGGAAATTGAAAAATCGAATAGAGAAGCAAGTGTAGAGAAAGCGAGAATACAAAGATTTAATATGCTCGATTCGATTCCTTATCAGTTAAATGCTCATTTATTGGCACAGGTAGTTGCTAATTTAGGCGGAAGCGATGCATTAAAGAAAGTCGAAAAAGCACATTTGTTTTCTAAACTTAAAATTGAAGGAAATAATGTGCCTCAAACAGAAGAAAAATGGGCAACGAACTCTAATTATCTTCTTAGAAAAAAACTACCGGAAAGTTATTATGAGATTGTAAATGGAGCCGAAGCATGGAGTCATGACGATCGTGAAAGCGGTTTAAATGCAAAATGGACAAAATTAACAGCTTATGATTTTAGTAATTTGTCTAAAAATGTGGATTTAATAAACTTTCTTACTGATTTAAGACTTGATTTGTGGAATAATTTTGAAGTTTTACCAGATGAAATGTACGAAGGAAGAATGTGTTATCATTTGAATTATTTTGAAAAAACATTAAGTACCGGAAACAGAACAATTCCTAAAACAGATTATCATGTTTTTATTGACAAAGAAAATTTTAACATCGTTTCTACCGAGAAAACAGAATTTGATAACGGAAACAAGAGTTTCTTCGAAAGAAAACTTTTTGGCGATTATCGTCCGGTTGCAGCATTAAATTCAGGAAAAATTCCATATAAGATAAATTATGAAATTGAAGATTTTAATGGTGAAACTATTTTTCAGGAACAAAGAGAAAAAATCGAAGTAAATCCTGTGTTTGGAAATCGAATTTTCATGAAAGAAGTATATTTCGGCGGATTTAAGTAATTGTTACCATTGTATTAAACAATATTTAGAATCGATTGGTTTTGGTTTATTTGCTCAGAATTTTGAGAATAATATCAGAAACTAATCGATTCTTTTGTTTTTGTACTTATTATCTCAACAAAAGTTTGTGAAATTTCAAGAAATAGATGGTCAATAATTCAAAATTTCTTACTTTCGCACCTCGTTTAAGAAAAGGATAAAATGAGTACAAAATTTACTGAATACAAAGGACTTGACTTGCCAACAGTAGCGTCAGAAGTTCTTGATTTTTGGAAGAAAGAAAATATATTTGAAAAAAGTGTAACAACCCGTGAAGGTGCTGAGCCTTATGTGTTTTTTGAAGGTCCGCCTTCGGCAAACGGATTACCGGGAATTCACCACGTGATGGCACGTGCGATTAAGGATATTTTTTGCAGATATAAAACTCAAAAAGGTTTTCAGGTAAAAAGAAAAGCAGGTTGGGATACACACGGTTTACCTGTAGAATTGGGTACCGAGAAAGAATTAGGAATTACAAAAGAAGATATTGGTAAAACAATTTCTATCGAAGAATATAACGAAGCGTGTAAAAAAACCGTAATGCGTTATACGGACGTATGGAATGATTTGACCGAAAAAATGGGGTATTGGGTAGATATGGAAGATCCGTATGTTACTTATAAACCAAAATATATGGAATCGGTTTGGTGGCTTTTAAAACAAATCTACGATAAAGGTTTGTTGTACAAAGGATACACAATTCAGCCGTATTCTCCAAAAGCAGGAACAGGATTGTCTTCACACGAAGTAAATCAGCCTGGAGCGTATCGTGATGTTACTGATACTACGATTGTAGCACAGTTTAAAACATTGCCGGAAACATTGCCTTCATTTTTGCAAGGTTTTGGAGATATTCACATTTTAGCATGGACGACAACGCCTTGGACATTGCCATCGAATACAGCTTTGACAGTTGGTCCAAAAATCGATTATGTTTTAGTGAAAACATTCAATCAATATACTTTTGAACCTGTAAATGTTGTTTTAGCTAAAAATTTAGTTGGAAAACAATTCGGGAAAGGATTTTTTGCAAGCGAAGACGATGCTGATTTCGAAAAAGTAAAAAACGGAGACAAACAACTTCCGTATAAAATTTTAGCAGAAGCAAAAGGAATTGATTTAGTTGAAATTCGTTACGAACAATTATTACCATATGTATTGCCTTATCAAAATGCTGAAAATGCATTTAGAGTAATCGCAGGAGATTTTGTAACTACAGAAGACGGAACAGGAATTGTGCATACCGCGCCAACTTTTGGTGCAGATGATGCTAAAGTTGCCAAAGAAGCAACGCCGGAAATTCCGCCAATGTTGGTTTTAGACGAAAACGGAACCGCAGTTCCATTAGTAGATTTACAAGGAAAATTTACTTCGCATTTAGGAGAACTTGCCGGTAAATATGTTAAAAACGAATATTACGACGAAGGACAAGCACCGGAACGTTCTGTTGATGTTGAAATCGCTATTCGATTAAAAGAAGAAAATAAAGCCTTTAAGGTTGAAAAATACGTACATAGTTATCCACACAGTTGGAGAACTGATGAACCGTTGTTATATTATCCACTAGATTCATGGTTTATTAAAGTAACCGATGTAAAAGATAGAATGTTCGACCTGAACGAAACTATCAATTGGAAGCCTAAGTCTACTGGTGAGGGACGTTTTGGAAATTGGTTGAAAAATGCCAACGACTGGAACTTATCTCGTTCTAGATATTGGGGTATTCCGTTGCCAATTTGGAGAACTGAAGATAAAAAAGAAGAAGTTCTTATTGGTTCTGTTGAAGAATTATACAATGCGATCGAGAAATCTATAGAAGCCGGTTTTCAAAAAGAAAATCCATTTAAAGGTTTTGAAATCGGAAATATGTCTGAGTCAAACTATGATTTAATCGATTTACATAAAAATGTAGTGGATCAAATTACTTTAGTTTCGGCTTCAGGAAAACCAATGAAACGCGAAAGTGATTTAATTGACGTTTGGTTTGATTCTGGAGCAATGCCGTATGCGCAATGGCATTACCCTTTTGAAAACAAAGATAAAATTGACGAGAATAAAGATTTTCCTGCGAACTTTATCGCCGAAGGTGTTGATCAGACTCGTGGATGGTTTTATACCTTACACGCAATCGGAACTTTGGTTTTTGATAAAGTAGCGTATAAAAATGTAGTTTCGAATGGTTTGGTTTTGGATAAAAACGGACAAAAAATGTCGAAACGTTTAGGAAATGCAACAGATCCTTTTGAAACAATTGCAGAATACGGTCCTGATGCCACACGTTGGTACATGATTTCAAATGCAAATCCGTGGGATAACTTAAAATTTGATCTTGAAGGAATTGCTGAGGTTCGCCGTAAATTCTTCGGAACTTTATACAACACTTATTCATTCTTTTCGTTATATGCCAATATCGATGGGTTTAAATATGCTGAAGCGGAAATTCCGTTAAACGAAAGACCGGAAATCGATCAGTGGATTATATCTGAATTACATACATTAATAAAATTTGTTGATGAATGTTATGAAGATTATGAGCCTACAAAAGCAGCAAGAGCTATTTCTGATTTCGTTCAGGAAAACCTGAGTAACTGGTACGTTCGTTTATGCCGTCGTCGTTTCTGGAAAGGCGAATATGCACACGATAAAATTGCAGCTTATCAAACGCTTTATACTTGTCTATTAACGATAAGCAAGTTAAGCGCTCCAATAGCTCCTTTTTTCATGGATAAATTGTACCGCGATTTAACAAGTTCAACGCAATCTGAGCAATATGCCAGTGTTCACTTGGCTGAGTTTCCAAAATTTGTCGAAAACTTTGTTAATAAAACGTTAGAAAGCAAAATGCAGAAAGCGCAAACGATCTCATCTTTGGTTCTTTCGCTTCGTAAAAAGGAAATGATTAAAGTACGTCAACCATTGCAAAAGGTAATGATTCCGGTACTTGACGAGAATCAGAGAGCTGAAATTTTAGCTATTTCCGACTTAGTAAAAGCAGAAGTAAATGTAAAAGAAATCTTGCTTTTGGATGATGATTCAGGAATCTTGGTAAAACAGATCAAACCTAATTTTAAAACTTTAGGACCACGCTTTGGAAAAGATATGGGATTGATTTCTAAGGAAATACAAGCTTTTTCGGCAGATCAGATCAATGAGTTAGACAAGCAAGGAACGCTAGATATTGTTATTGCTGGAAATAATGTAACTTTATCATTAGAAGATGTCGAAATAACATCTCAGGATATTGAAGGATGGCTGGTTGCAAATTCAAACGGAATTACAGTTGCGCTTGATATTACAATCTCTGAAGAATTAAAAAACGAAGGAATCGCAAGGGAATTGGTAAACAGAATTCAGAATATCCGTAAAGATTCAGGATTTGAGGTTACCGATAAAATTAAGGTTCAAATACAAAGAAGCGGTCTTTTAGAAGAGGCGATTCTTAAAAATGAAGACTATATAAAGTCTGAGACATTAACAGACAATTTGGTTTTTGTAGACGCTTTAGAAAACGGCACAGAAATTGAGTTTGATGACATTAAAACAGTGATATTAATTTCAAAATAATATAAATACCATGATAGATGAAATTACAAGATACTCTGACGCTGATTTAGCGGAGTTCAAAGAAATAATTCAAAATAAAATACAAAAAGCACAAGCCGATCTGGATTTAATAAAAAGTGCTTACATGAATGATTTAAATAACGGAACAGATGATACTTCACCAACATTCAAAGCTTTTGAAGAAGGAAGTGAAACTATGTCTAAAGAAGCAAACTCACAGTTGGCTATCAGACAGGAAAAATTCATTCGTGATCTTAAAAATGCATTATTCCGTGTAGAAAATAAAACATACGGTATTTGTAAAGTAACAGGTAAATTAATCAGTAAAGAAAGATTGAAAATTGTACCTCACGCAACTATGAGTATCGAAGCAAAAAATCTACAACGATAACATATAAGAACGCTCCTTTTTAGGGGCGTTTTTTTATTGTATTAAAAAGAAAGAATTGCTTTTGAGGAAAAGTCTGCTTTAAAAGGAAATTTTCAGACTGAAGTAATTTGAAGTAAATGCAAAAACAATTTAGAACTATCTTAATTTTATGGATAGTTCTAAATTATCTTGCTTGCTTAGGCAAGGTTTTTTTCCAGATCTAATTTATGTTTTCTTAAAACAGCTCTTGTCATTCCTAAATTAGCTTTAGAAGCATCTGCTGCAAGATAAATCATGAATTTCTTGTTTGGAGAAATGTCGATAATGTGTATTTGATTTGAAAGAGTAATCAAAATATCTTCGATATCCTGATTTAAATTTAAGGCTTTTACAGCATTTAATTTAGCTTTTACTACTTCCAGGTTGTAAGCTGCTGCCAGTTCAGGATCAAATGCAGGATCAACTGTTAAGTTACCAAAACTTAATCCGGTTTCAATTTCTGTTACAGCTACAGCTATAAAACCATTTACGTTGGTTTTCATTTCATTTAAAAACACATTTAAAAAGTCGTTACTCATAGTTTGTGGGGTTTGTTGTTAATAGATGTATGTTTATTTTAATAGGGAATTTTTACTGAGTTCTGCTGAAAGCTCATCCGTCGTTCGCATTAATAATCCGAGATTACTTCCGTCTTTTGAAAAGGCAACTATAAAATTTGTGCTGTTTATTTTATTGCCGATCACAACTCCTTCATTTGTCTTTAAAAACAATTGTTTTAAAGAACCTTTTTCTAAATCCAGTAAGAATTTTTCACTCATAGATAAAATTGCAGCACTCATTGCGGCAATACTATCACCATAATCAATATGCAGAGATGTGATAAGTTTTCCTTTTCCGTTTAAAATCAAGGCAGCTGTAGATTTTGTTGTAACCAAATAATCGTTGAGAGTAGATGTGATTTCATTCATTTTGGTAAAATTGAGAAGTTGTTAAAAATTGCTCATATCAACAATCTATTTAAAAGAAACATGCTTATTCCGCTTAAACAAGTGTTAATTTTATTAACAAATATAAATTTTTTTATGTATCATTGTATGACAAAACCAATAATAATTTTATTTTTTTACTATAAAAAACTTACATTATGGCTAAAGTGCTGAAATTCAAAGATGTGAACTCTGATGTTGAAAATAGAATGAAAGAGTTTGAAAAGATGAGACTTAAACTAAAATCTCAAATTGATAAAGACGCAACAAAAAAAGGCAATGCAGGAAAAGAGGGCAAAGGATTGCTTAAATCTATCTCCGGTTTTTTTGCTGACAGCCCGAAAACAGCTACCAAACCTGCAGCCAAAAAATAGATATTATATTTTGTTTAACAATTAAGCTGCAATAGTTCATTTTATTGCAAAAGAATTAACGTTCCATAAGGAGCGTTTTTTTTGATTAAATTGTTACTTTTGCGCAACAAAAATTCATAAAATGTCATTACGAAAAGCGTATTTCCTTATATTTTTAGTTCTACTTGTCGATCAGATTTCAAAAATCTATGTAAAAACCAACTTTATTCTTGGAGAAGAAGTGCCTGTTTTTAACTGGTTCAAAATCCATTTTATAGAAAATGAAGGAATGGCTTGGGGAACAAAAATTCCCGGGGAATACGGAAAACTTATTCTGACTGTTTTTAGAATTTTTGCTGTCTTCGGAATTGGATATTGGTTATCTGATGCTATTAAAAAACGTCATTCAACTTATTTGATCGTTGCAATTGCATTGATTTTTGCCGGAGCAGCCGGAAATATTTTAGATTCTGTTTTTTACGGAGTAATTTTTGACGACAGTACACACAACTTAGCAACACTTTTTTCGCCACATCCTTACGGAACATGGTTTCATGGTTTAGTGGTTGATATGTTTTATTTCCCTATTTGGGAAGGTAATCTTCCAGCCTGGCTTCCAATTTTTGGAGGGAAACACTTTATGTTTTTCAATGCTATTTTTAACGTAGCTGATATGGCGATTTCTACAGGAGTTGGTATTTTGCTTGTTTTCAATAAACGAGCATTTCCAAAACACTAAGATTTTTTTAAATTCAAAAATAAAATTCCAAATTCCAATATTTGAGCGTGCATTGCATGCAGATATTGGAATTTGGATTTTTTGTTTATTGTGATTTAATATTTTATTGTACTATTTTTACAATACTAAAACCAAACTTATGCAAAGTCCGTCTTTCTCTATTTATGATGCATCTGCCGGTTCGGGAAAGACCTATACTTTGGTCAGAGAATATCTTAAAATCATTCTTTCGTCGCCTAAAAACGATGCATATCGTAATATTCTGGCTATAACTTTTACCAATAAAGCGGTTCATGAAATGAAAAGCCGTATTGTTGGCAGTTTATCTGAATTTACAAAAGACGAACCTTCGGCGAAAGCCATGGATTTAATGGAGGATTTGTCGCGTGAAACAGGACTTTCATTAATTAAAATCAAGACAAAATCTCAAAACATCATAAAGCATCTTATTCATAATTATGCTGCTTTTGATATTTCTACCATAGATAAATTCACACACAAAGTGATTCGTGCTTTTGCGCATGATCTTAATTTACCCATGACTTTTGAGGTTACTTTAGATACCGAAAATTTATTGGTCGAAGCAGTTGATGCCATTATTGCACAAGCCGGACAGGATGAAACGCTGACTAAACTGCTCATCGATTTTACGATGGAAAAAACCGACGACGATAAAAGTTGGGATGTTTCGCGTGAAATTCTTGAAACCGGAAGATTAGTTTTGAACGAAAACAACCGAAATGAAATCTCGCATTTTCATGATAAAACAATTGAAGAATTTGTTGTCATAAAAAAGAAAATGACGCTTTTATGTGCCGATATAGAAAAAGAAAATGCAGAATATGCTTTAAAGCTTCTTTTGTTAATTGAAAAAAACGGAATTGACTTGAAATCATTTTCAAGAGGAACTTTTCCAAATCATTTAGAAAGCATTCGTGATGGTAAATTCAATCCGAGAAATAAAACTTTTCATGAATTTCATGATATCGCCATTAATAAAACGGCTAAAGACAGAGCGTTAATCGAAAATTTAATTCCGGAGTTGCTTCAAAGTTTAGGCAAAGTCTATAAAAATTTTGAAAAACGAGATTTTTATAAAGCATTCTTAAAAAATATTACCCCGCTTTCTTTGCTAAATACCGTAAGTAATGAATTGGCTAAAATACAGTCCGAACAAAATATTTTGTCGATTTCAGAATTTAATGCCATTATTCACCGTGAAATTCAAAACCAGCCTGCGCCTTTTATTTATGAGCGTTTGGGCGAAAGATACCGTCATTTTTTTATAGACGAATTTCAGGATACTTCTGAGATGCAATGGCAAAATTTAATTCCGCTAATCGATAATGCGCTTTCCGGACAGGATGATTTAGGAAATAAAGGAACATTAATGATTGTCGGCGATCCTAAACAATCTATTTATCGCTGGCGCGGAGGAAAAGCAGAACAATTTATTGAATTGAGTAAAGACATAAATCCGTTCAATAACCCGGATAAATTAATCAGGCATTTAGATACTAACTACCGAAGTTATAGCGAAGTAATTGATTTTAATAATGCTTTTTTTAAATTGATTTCGACTGAATTTTCTAATGAAGATTATAAAGATTTGTATGAAAATCACAGCCATCAAAATTCAAATGCTAAAAAAGGAGGTTATGTAAATATTTCGTTTCTTCCAATAATCGAAAAAAATGATTTTGCAGATGAAGAAGATGTAGTCGAAAAATCAGATTTATATGTTTTGGCTACTTTAAATACAATTCAAAATGTTGTTCGTGAAGGTTTCGAATATAGAGATATTGCCATCTTAACCCGTAAAAGAGATCAGGGAATTGCAATTGCAAATTATTTGACAGAGCAAAACATTCCGCTTTTATCGTCAGAAACTTTGATGATTCAAAACGCGACCGAAGTTCGTTTGATTGTTCATTTGCTTAAATATCTCAACAATAGTATCGATCTGGAAGCAAAAGCTAATTTCCTCCATTTTTTAGGAAATACCAAAGAAATCGAAATACCAATTCATGATTTTATTGCGCAGGGAATGGCGCAGAAATTTGAGAATGATTTCGAAAAATGGCTTTTATCGTTTGATGTTTCGCTTTCTTTTGAAGATATTCGAAAAAAATCGTTGTATGAAGCTGTAGAAATCATCATTTCTAAATTTGTTCTTCCTTCAGAAGGAAATGCTTATGTACAATATTTTCTGGATATCGTTTTGGAACGTGACATTCGTAATCAGGCCGGAATCGCTGATTTTTTGAGTTATTGGGATAAAAATGCACACAAGTTCAGTATTCCGTCTCCGGAAGGAAATAATGCAGTTCGAATTATGACCATTCATAAATCGAAAGGTTTGGAATTTCCTGTTGTGATTATGCCGTTTGCCGAAGAAGATTACAGCAGAAAACCAAAAGATAAATTATGGCTCGATGCAGAAGATGCTGATTTAGGTGTTCCAAAAGCATTGATAGATAATAGCAGCGCTGTGGAAGGTTTTGGAGAAAGTGCTTCGGCGGTTTTTAATTTAAAAAAACAAGAAGAATTACTCGATAATATTAATGTTTTGTATGTTGCGTTAACACGCGCCGAAGAACAATTGTATGTTATTTCTCAGTCATTACTTGAGAAAAAAGACGGAGAATTTCCGAATAATATGGCTTCTTTTTTTATTAAATATCTAATGCATAAAGGAGTTTATGATTCGGAGAAATTAGACTATGAATTTGGAAATAAAAAGAGACTTTCTGTTCCCGGCGAAACATTGAATTTGGTAAAAACAATTCCTGTTGTTTCAGAAGTTTTAAATCCTAAAAACATCAAAATTGCTCAAAGAGAAGCTTTAATGTGGGGAACGCATCAGCAGGAAGCAATCTCTTATGGAAATATTGTTCATGAGATTTTAGCTTTTATAAAAGATAAATCAGATGTTGATCTGGCGGTGACAAAAGCTCTGGAAAATGGCTTGATAACTTTTGATCAGAGCGAAAAAGTACTGCAGACACTTCTTGAAATAGTGAATCATCCTGAATTAAATATTTGTTTTGATGGAAAAAACAGTATTTTCAATGAGCAGACTATTGTACAAAAAGAAGGTAGAATTTTAAAACCGGATCGAATTGTTCTGACTCAAAATAAAGAAGCGTATTTGTTAGATTATAAAACTGGCGCAATAAATTCAAAATATACAAGGCAAATTCAAGAATATCAGGATGCAATTGAGGATTTAGGATACAAAGTGTTAAAAAGGGCTTTGGTGTATATTGGAACCGAAATCGATGTGGTAAATTTGTGATAAAATTAATCAGATGTTAAAGGATTAATAAGGTTAACTTGTTAATTTTTAACATATTAAATATATAAAAATGTACGGTAAAATTAAAGAGTATCTGCAAAGTGAGCTGCAGACAATTGAAGAAAACGGGATTTTCAAAAAAGAAAGAATTATAACTTCGGCTCAGGATGCTGAAATCACCATTTCGACAGGAGAGAAGGTTTTGAATTTTTGTGCCAACAATTATTTAGGTCTTTCTTCACATCCTGAAGTCGTTCAGGCTGCAAAAGATGCAATGGATACGCATGGTTTCGGAATGTCTTCGGTACGTTTTATATGTGGTACACAAGATATTCATAAAACATTAGAAAAAAAGATTGCAGAATTTTATGATACAGAAGATACAATTCTTTACGCTGCTGCATTTGATGCTAATGGCGGCGTTTTCGAACCTTTATTAGGAGAAAATGATGCTATTATTTCTGATAGTTTAAACCACGCTTCGATTATTGACGGTGTTCGTTTGTGTAAAGCTGCCCGTTATCGTTATGAAAATAGTAACATGGAAGATTTAGAACAGCAATTAATCAAAGCTAATGAAGCTGGTGCGCGTTTTAAATTAATTGTTACTGATGGGGTTTTCTCTATGGATGGCCTTGTTGCGCCTTTGGATAAAATTTGTGATCTGGCAGATAAATATGATGCAATGGTAATGGTTGATGAATGTCATGCCGCAGGATTTATTGGCGCCACAGGCAAAGGAACACTTGAAGCAAAAGGGGTTATGGGCAGAGTTGATATTATAACCGGAACACTTGGTAAAGCACTTGGCGGCGCAATGGGAGGTTATACAACAGCTAAAAAAGAAATCATCGAATTATTGCGTCAGCGTTCACGTCCTTATTTGTTTTCAAATTCACTTGCTCCGGCAATTGTAGGCGCGTCAATAAAGGTGTTTGAATTGCTTGAAAAAGATACTTCTCTAAGAGATAAATTAGAATGGAACACTAATTATTTTAAAGCCGGAATGAAAAAAGCAGGTTTTGATATTATAGATGGAGATTCGGCTATTGTACCTGTTATGTTATATGATGCGAAGTTATCTCAAACAATGGCGAACGAACTTTTAAAAGAAGGTGTTTATGTAATTGGATTTTTCTTTCCGGTTGTTCCAAAGGATAAGGCAAGAATAAGAGTGCAGTTATCAGCAGCGCATAGTAAAGAACATTTGGATAAAGCAATAAATGCTTTTATATCAGTGGGAAAAATGTTAAAAGTTATATAATTCCCATTTTAAATAATTTTTGTAGGTTTTTTTTAACATTTCATTTTGTATTTAAAAAATTTGGTGTTACTTTTGTCTGTAATTAACTAAATTGTAATTAAAAAAATTAAGTATGAAACATCTTAACAAACTTTTAGTTGCTGTGATGATGGTGATGGGTTTAACTTCTCACGCGCAAGACAGTAACAATCCATGGGCTATCTCTTTTGGAGTTAATGCCGTTGACACTAGAACCAGTTCTGGTGCTGGACATGGATTCTTTGATCAACATTTTTCTCAGCCTTTCGCTGTTAAAGACAACTGGAATATTCTTCCATCTCTATCTTACATTGGTGTGTCTAAATATGTAGGAGCTGGTTTCTCTGTAGGTTTACAAGGTTCTGTAAACAAAATTGATAAATTGGTTACTTTTGCTCCAACTGCTCCAGGGCATGATTCAAGAGGTAACGTTGTTAGTAATCCTGGTGATTTGATGTATTATGGAATTGATGCTACTATTAAATATAGCTTCCAGGAATTAATCAAATCTAAAGTAATCGATCCTTCGTTAACTGTTGGTGGAGGTTACACTTTCTTCGGAGACGAAAGCTTCGGAACTGTTAATCCAGGTGCTGGAGTTACTTTCTGGTTTACAGATGCTATTGGTCTTGAACTTGCTACAAAATACAAATGGGCTGTTGCTGATGGTACTGGAGATCGTTCAGTTTTCCAACACACTGCAGGTCTAGTTTTCAAATTCGGAGGTAAAGATACTGACGGAGACGGAATCTACGATAAAGACGATGCTTGTCCAGATGTTGCTGGTTTAAAACAATTCAACGGATGTCCTGATACTGACGGAGACGGAATCGTTGACGCTAGTGATGCTTGTCCAGATGTATTTGGTTTAGCTGCATTAAACGGATGTCCTGATACTGACGGAGACGGAATTGCTGATAAAGATGATGCTTGTCCAGATGTTGCTGGTTTAGCTGCTTTAAAAGGTTGTCCAGATGCTGACGGAGACGGAATCGCTGATAAAGATGACAAATGTCCTACAGTTGCTGGTCCTAAAGAAAATGGTGGTTGTCCTTTCTTAGACGCTGATAAAGATGGTGTTTTAGATAAAGATGATGATTGTCCTACAGTTGCTGGTCCTGCTTCAAACAGAGGATGTCCAGAAGTAACTTCTGAGGCATTAGAAGATCTTAAAGTTCAAGCTAGAGCAATCTACTTCAACTCAGGAAAAGCTACTTTCAAAACAGGAGACAAAGAAACTCCAGCTAGATTAGATGCAATTAAAGAAATCCTTAAAAACTATCCAAACGCGAAATTCTCTATTGAAGGACACACAGATAGTACAGGTTCTGCAAAAATCAACGACAAACTATCTCAAGATAGAGCTGACGCTGTGAAAAATGCATTAATCGAAAGAGGTGTTAATCCAGAAAACTTAGAGTCTAAAGGATTTGGATCTTCTCAACCAGTTGCAAGTAACAAAACTGCTGCAGGTAAAGCACAAAACAGAAGAACTGAAATCAAACATGTTGGTTCTAAATACCAAGGTAAACTATAATTTACTTTGTAAATAATACTGAAAAGCCATTCTTAATTGAATGGCTTTTTTTATTTTTATACAATGATAAATTCTTCTTTTCTCGAAAAAATAGCCCATGTTATAATTCAGGATTACTCAGCAAAACTTGCTGAAACAACTATTATTCTCCCTAATAAAAGAGCGAAAGTTTTTTTAATAGAAGCCCTGAAAAAAGAAATAAAACATACTATTCTTTCTCCGGTAATTATAAGTATTGAAGAATTTGTGCAAGATGTTGCGTCAATCAGATCCGTTGATTCTATTGAACTTCTATTTGAATTTTATGAAGTCTATCTTTCTGTTACAGAAAAACAAAACCAGCAATCTTTTGAATTGTTTGCTAATTGGGCGAAAACTCTTTTGCAGGATTTTAATGAAATTGATCGCTATTTATTAGAACCTTCCCACGTTTTATCTTACTTGAAAGATATTGAAGACATAAAAAAATGGGGAATAGAGGTAGAAAACAAAACAAAACTTTTAGAGAATTATATTGATTTTTGGAAACTTCTTCCAATGTATTATAATTCATTATACGATCATTTGCTAAATAAAGCAATTGGTTATCAAGGATTAATTTATCGCGAAGCCGTAAATAATTTAAATCATTTTTCGAATACCATTTCAAATCAAACTTTTGTTTTTGCAGGTTTTAATGCTTTAAATGCTGCAGAAGAAAAAATTGTGCAGCATCTTTTGGCTCTTGATCAGGCTAAAATTTATTGGGATGCAGATCAAACCTTTTTGAATGATCCCTATCATGATGCAGGTTTATTTGTGAGACGTTTTAAAGAGAATTGGAAACATTATAAATCAAATCATTTTGAGTGGATTGTTGATGATTTTTCACAATCTAAAAATATTCAGGTAATAGGAACTCCCAAAACTATTGGGCAGGCTAAATTAGCAGGTAATATTATAGATCAAATAATAAAAGAAAATCCAACCACATCTCTCGATAAAGTGGCAATTGTTCTGGGTGAAGAAAATTTATTAATGCCAGTTTTGTATGCATTGCCATCTTCGGTAGGAGCATTAAATATAACAATGGGTTATTCAGGTAAAAATAATCCTTCGCAAATATTGATTGCAAAATTGTTTAAAATGCATACAAATGCGCTTTCAAGAAAAGGCGAGAGTTATGTGTTTTATTATAAAGATGTACTCGATGTCTTAACGCATCCATTGATAGAGCCTTATGCGAAAGCAAATAACCTGGTAAAAATTATCAAAGAGAATAATTATACTTTTATTACGCATAACAGACTTATTGAATTGGGGTCTAATTCTTCAGATCTATTTCAATTATTATTTCAGAAATGGGAAAGCGGCGCAGTTGCGGTTTTAGAGAATATTTCGGCACTTTTGCTTTTGATAAAAGAAAATTTCAGCAATGATAATGAAGAAGAAAAAATAGCAAAAGCTTTTGTTTACGCCATCTTTAAGGTAATTAATAAATTGATCAATTATTATTCTAAGCACAAGCATATTGATAATATTGATACTTTGTATGCCATCTATAAACAGGTTATAGATGTTGCAGAGGTTTCCTTTGAAGGAGAACCTTTGCGTGGATTACAAATTATGGGAGTTCTAGAAAGTCGTGTTTTAGATTTTGATACCGTAATTGTAACATCTATGAATGAGGGTAAATTTCCTGCCGGAAAATCTCAAAATTCATTTATTCCGTATGATGTAAAGAAAGAGTTAGGTTTGCCAACATTTAAAGAAAAAGATGCTATTTATACCTATCATTTTTATCATTTGCTGCAAAGAGCAAAAAATATCTATCTGATATATAATACAGAAAATGATGGTCTCGATGCCGGTGAGCGCAGTCGTTTTATCACGCAATTGGAGGTTGAAAAACAGCCAAAACACAATCTTAGTTTTGATATTTATAATCCTGCTTTGCCTGCAACTGCTTATCAGCCAATGGTGATTCCAAAATCAGAAGCAGTTATGGAGCGTTTAAAAGAGATTGCTTTAACAGGTTTTTCTCCTTCGGCTTTGACTAGTTATATTAGAAATCCGATTGATTTTTATTTTCAAAAAATCCTGCGTATTCGCGAGGTTGAAGAAGTTGAGGAAAATATAGCGCTGAATACGCTTGGAACTATAATTCACGAAACCTTAAAAGCATTATACGAACCTTTTATTGGTAAGTTTATTTCGAAAACTGATATTTCAAACTGCTTTAAATTGCTGGATGATGAAGTTTTAAAACAATTTAAGCTGGTTTATAAAGAAGGTGAAATTAAAAAAGGCCGTAACCTTTTGGCTTTCGAAGTTGCAAAACGTAATGTTTCTAATTTTCTGAAAATAGAATTGGATCTTATAGAAAATGGAGATGCGGTTCAGATTATTGCTTTGGAGCAAACGTACGGTCGGGAATTTAATCATCCGGGTTTGCCTTTTCCGGTTTTAATTAAAGGAAATGTGGACAGAATTGAACTACGCAACGGAAAAATAAGAATCATTGATTATAAGACCGGAAAAGTCGAAAAGACAAATGTTATACTGAAATCCTGGAACGGATTAACGCAGGAGCTTAAAAATGATAAAATAATTCAGGTTTTGGCTTATGCATTTATGTTTGAGAATGAAGCAAAAGGTGTTCCGATTGAAGTTGGAATTATTTCATTCAAAAATTTAAAATCCGGATTTCTGCCATTTGGCTTCAAAGAAGACAAAGAGCTTACTATTACGGTGTCTTCTGAAATACTGAATAATTATCTGGAAGAAATTGCTATACTTTTAAAAGAGATTTTTGATGTTAATATCCCTTTCGAGGAAAAAATTGTTTAACATTTTTTTAAAATCAGACGATTTTATTAATAGCTGAAAATGAAAGAATAAACAGTTTTTAAAATTTTCGGTGTATTTAAAGTTTTTTAAAAGAAGAAATATAAAATAACCCGGTAAGAATTTTATTATTCTTATAATGTAATAAAAGCTGTTTAGTTTTTAGTAAAAATAGTTTATAAGGATTTGTATTAAAATCTATTTTCGTAAAATTTATAATTCAATAATTGAATTTGAAAAGAAGAAATAGTTATAAAAGTTGAAGAAATAATTATTGATGAACTTTCAAAATGTAATCCTCATTTTTGCAGGATTTAGTTCTGATTAAAATGTAAATTTCTTCATTTAAAAGAAAAAGGCTAAAATTTTTTGAAATTTACATCTAAAATTTTTAGCCTTTTTGTAAGTAGTTTTTAACTGAATATTTTTTTGAAGAATCCTTTTTTCGCAGTTTCCTCTGGGGCAATATTGTTTATGCTTCCGTTTTCAAAGCGAAATCTTCTGAACTTCATTAGCTTTACATTCAGATCAAATCTTAATTCTTCTACAGTTTTCATCTTTCTAAATTTTTTGCAAATTTATGAAAAACTTCTCGTAAACAAACTTTGCATTGCAGTATAAATTTATAAATGAATTATACGGAAGGAAATGTTGCTTTTTTGAATAAATTCTTTTTTTCAGTTATTTTTTTTTGCTAATCTTTCTTTAAAGATTGGCAAAAACTACGGGATAAACAAAAGTAAGTCAGATGGTTATAAAGCGCTGTTTTTTTAACAAGTGTTTATCAAACAGTTCTGTTTAGTTCAAATATCTTTGATTATTGATAAACAATATAATAGACAACATGATTGATATAAATACATTAGTTGAGGAGACTGGCGCTGAATCTGGATTGGTTTTTAACATAGATGGAATTCTGCTTAAATCTGTTAATTTAGAATATGATGGAAATGTAGCAGCAATGATTGGGATGATATTGAAGATGAGTTTAGAAATGTCTGAAGATTTGAACAACGGAGATCTTAAACAAATCATGATCAAGAATAATGATGGAATTGTGGTTGCAAATAAAGATCAGGATGATAATTGTGTGGCGCTGCTTTCTAAAGATATAAGTAAAATGGGACTTTTGCTACGCAAAATGGATACCGTTTTCAACAATTAATTTAAAATTCAATTAAAACATGTCAGATTTTTTACAAGATTTTCAAAACGATTTAAAAGAGAATATCAACGGATTTATTGCGGTATCTGTTACTGAGGTTGAGACAGGAATGTCTTATTGTTCACTTTCTTTAAATCCAAATTTTGACCCGGAATTAGCATCTGCTTATAATTTAGAAGTTGTAAAAGCAAAATTAAGCGCTATTAAAGCTTTAGGATTAGATCAAAAAATCAATGATATCTTAATTACATTAACTGATCAAATACATATTTTAGATGTTTCTGAAGATGGAAAATACTTTATTTATTTAGCAGTTGACTCTAGTAAAGCAAATTTAGGTTTGACAAGAGCGACTTTGGCTAAATTTAAAAAAGACATCATCTCAAAACTATAGTTTTGCCCCCAACAATGAGAAAAAGGCTGTTTCAAATTTTTTTGAACAGCCTTTTTTGATTCTATAATATGGCAATTATTGAAAAAAATCTGTTAATACAACTTTAAGTTCTTCCTTGTTTTCAATTGCACTCATATGTCCGTCATTAAAAGAAACAAGTTCTGCTGTTGTGTCTTCGATTTGTTCAATACCTTCTTCATAGTTTAAAACAGGATCTTTTTTTCCTAAAATCAATAAAACCGGAAATAGGTTTTTTTTCAGAAGACTTTCCCTGTCTTTTCTGATTTTCATGCCTTCAAGCGAAGCAATAATTCCCTGTAAAGGTGTTTGTAAAGCCTGTTCTTTTACTTCTTCAATCTCTTTTTCAAGACGGGTTCTGTTGTTTTCGCTAAATAAATTTGCAATTGCAAGACTAACAAACCCTACATAATTTTGTTTTACTGCTTTTATAGCACGGGTTCTGTTTAGTTTTTTTTCAGAGCTGTCTTCTTTTGAAGTCGAATTTAATAAAACTAATTTCTGAATACTTTTCGGAAATAATTCGGCGAAAGCCAAACCAACATAGCCTCCCATAGAATGGCCAACGATAATAGCTTTTTCAATATGTAAATGTTCTAAAACTTCGTGAACAGCATTTGCATTTTCTTCCATCGAATGTACGTAACCCAAACATTCTGTTTCGCCATGTCCTAATAAATCAATTGTAATAATGCGATTTTTTTCTGAAAACAGGGTAACATATTCCTTCCACATTTTTTTATTTTCCAGAAATCCATGAAGCAGTACAATTGCATTTCCTTCGCCAGAATCAGTAAAAGATATTTTAGTGTTTTTATATAGAATGTTTTTCAAAATGATGTTTTTAAAGTGGTAAGTACAAAAATAGTAATTGAGATATCATATAAGAAACATAACTTCATTCAAGTTAAAAATAGTATTTATTAGGGTCAATTTTAAATTAGAAATATGGGTTATAAACAAAAACGGCTCTCATTTTGAAAGCCGTTTTTGTTTTTTATGATTTTAAAAAAGAATTTATTTCTGTAAAATATTTTTCCTTTGCATCCAGCCATCCGTAATGTTTTGAGTTTTCAAGCAAAATCAATTTTGAATTTGGTAGCGTTTTGCGAGCAAGTTCGCCAATTTCGTTACTGATAATATCTTGTTTTCCCTGAATAATCAAAACAGGATTTTTAAAGTTTTTGAGTTTGTTCTTGCAGTCAAAATGAATTTTTTGCATATCATCCCATAATAATCCGTTTATTTCCGAATTCCCCTGCGTTAATCGTTCTGCAATAATGGGAATAAATTTTGAATTATAAACATAAGCCGGCGCCATCGCTCTTCCTCTTCCAAGTCTTGCTGCGTAAGTCGTGTCGCCTTTTTCTATTTTATCATTCCAATAATTTAAAGAATCTTTTTCGATTTTTGTTAAACCGGCTTCAATCAAATTCGGACTGCTTAATAAAGTCAAATCAACTCCGCCGGAAGAAGATAAAACCAACTTTTTAATGCGATCAGGATAAACAGTTGCATAATACGAAGCCAGCATTCCGCCAAAAGAATGTCCAAGAATACTCCATTTTTCTATTTTAAGATGTTTTCTCAGCGCTTCGATATCATCGGCCATTAATTGCATCGAAATTGTCTTAGAATTTAATTCCTTCAATTTCGATTTTCCCGTACCCCTTTGATCGTAAATAATAGTCTCCTGATTTTCTGCCAAAGTTTTCGCCATGCCTTCAAAACCATTACTGTTCATTCCGGGTCCGCCGTTAATAATTAAAAGCGGTTCTCCTTTTCCGAATATTTTGTAATAGGTTTTACTGGAATCATTGTTTTTAGAATAGCCTTCGGTTTGAGCGAAAGAGTTTCCTAAAATCATCAAAAAAACAAATAGAAAAATATTTTTCATCTTGAAATTATGAATTCATTAAACTCTCGATTTCATCAACTTCAACCGGAATATTGCGCATTAAGTTAAAAGGTTCTCCTTTTTCCTGAACCACAACGTTATCTTCCAGACGAATTCCAAAACCTTCAGCCGGAATATAAATTCCCGGTTCAACCGTAAAAACCATATTCGCTTTCATAGGTTCGTGAAGCAAACCATAATCGTGCGTGTCAAGTCCCATGTGATGAGAAGTTCCGTGCATAAAATATTTTTTATAAGCTGGCCAATCCGGATTTTCGTTTTGAACATCGGCTTTATCAATTAAACCTAAACCAAGTAATTCAGACGTCATAATTTTACCCACTTCAACATGATATTGCTTCCAAAGCGTTCCCGGAGCCAACATTTTTGTAGCCTCATTTTTCACTCTCAAAACTGCATTGTAAACCGCTTTTTGTCTTTCAGAGAATTTTCCCGAAACCGGAATTGTTCTTGTCATATCACTTGAATAGTTCGCATATTCTGCCGCAACATCCAATAAAATTAAATCTCCGGCTTTACATTGCTGATTGTTTTCGATGTAATGCAAAACATTCGCATTGTTTCCTGAAGCAATAATTGGTGTATAAGCAAAACCTTTAGAACGGTTTCTGATGAATTCGTGTGCCAATTCAGCTTCGATTTCATATTCCGTAACATTTGGTTTTACAAACGACAATAATCTGCGGAAACCTTTTTCTGTAATATCACAAGCTTGCTGGATCAAATCGATTTCTTCACTTTCTTTTACAGAACGAATGCGCTGTAAAATTGGGTTACTTTTCGCAACATTATGCGCAGGATAACGCTCTTTCCACCATTTTACAAAACGAGCTTCACGAGTTTCTGTTTCTACAGTTGCGCGATAATGTTCGTTTGTATTAATGTACATCGTATCAGCGTACGTCATCATTTCGTTCAAAATTTTATGAAAATCCTGCAGCCAATAAACAGTTCTGATTCCCGAAACCTGAAAAGCGCGTTCTTTGCTTAGTTTTTCACCTTCCCAAACGGCAATATGATCGTTGGTTTCTTTTAAGAAAAGAATCTCTTTTTGATTCTCAAAAGGTGCATCCGGAAACAAAAGCAAAATACTTTCTTCCTGATCAACACCACTCAGATAAAAAATATCCCGGTGTTGAGCAAATGGCAAAGTACTATCGGCACTAATTGGGTAAATGTCATTTGAGTTGAAAACGGCAACACTATTAGGTTTCATTTCTGCCGTAAATTTTCTGCGATTTTTTACAAAAAGAGCGCTGTTTATTTGATGATATTTCATAATAACTAATTTTTGAACTTCGAATTTTCAAAATTACTATTTTTTAGAGAAGATGATATAATTGATTTATTAAAGTTTTCTTATTTGTTTGGTACGCGTAACAATTAAACCCGACAGGTTTTTAAAACCTGTTGGGTTTGTCGAAGAAATTACCATATATTAAATTTTGTATATTGGTGAAAAAATTAAACTCTAGGAGATTATCATATCAACAAGTGAAAATATAAGTATGAAAATTGTTTATCTATATCTTTTTTTATTTCCAATATCTTTATTAAGTCAATCTTTTTATCGACTTGAAAATAATGATAACCTAAAGAAATACAGAAGTGTTGAAAATAAAAAATATTTTAATAATAAAAAAAGTGCCTTTTCAAGCAGATATATTTTAGAAGATGGAAAAATAAAAGAAGTAGAGACTTTTAACAAATCTAGCTTAGTTTATAAATCTGAATACAATTACGATTTAAAAAAGAATGTTGTTTCTGAAATTATAAAATTCAATATCAATAAAGGTCAGATTAATGACACTATAAAATACTCATATGTTTACAATTCAAGTAATCAGTTAATTGAAAAAAAATGTTTGTCCAGAGAATATTACTCTAATTTTAATTCTCAAAATTTACCACAAACTATAGAATTTCCAAAAACAAAAATGGACTCTTTAACTTCTTATAAAGTAGAATTACTATACAATTCTTTTGGTGCTGTTTTGGAACAAAAAGTATTTTCAAAATATGAAGGTAAAAGCAATATTGAAATCAATAACTATGTTTATGATGTTTTTAAAAATGTAATCGAAGTAAAACGAAAATCAATTCCAGAAGAAACTTATCCAATAATAATTGCAGGAGGAAGATCTAAATATAAAGAGGAGAAATACCGGTATGTTTATAATAAAGATAATTTATGGATAAAGAAATACTGGATTATCGAAAATAAAGAATATTTGATCGAAAAGAGAAAATTTAAAAAAGAATAATTTGAACTTATTTTGGTACGACTGCAAAGTCTTTGCGAGGAACGAAGCAATCTCATCTTGTATATAACATTGGTTGATTTTGTTAGTGTGGTTGCTTCGTTCCTCGCAATGACGATTGGGCTTAATAAAAAAACCTTTGTCAAAGTTCAAAACTTTGACAAAGGTTAATCGTATTTAATTGGAATTTTTCTATTAGAATTTATTCAACCCATTTATAATATCTCGCTCCAATTAAAACAGGGATTTCTTTTTCGATTCGATCTAAAATCCATTCGTTTTTAGGAGTTCGAATGCTTTGTTTTTGTTCTTTTTTGTGAAGACTTTCGTAAGTTTCAAAACCAATTTCTACACTTTCTTCCAGATTTTCAAAAAGTTTGGTTTTGGCTAAAGCCAATTGCCAGTTTGTTTGAATTGTTCCTTCAAAAACTTTCGATTTAGATCCGCTTCCATACGCCAGAAAACCGAATTTAGTTCCTGCAACTTCAGTTTTAGTATCATAATAATGAGCCAAAGTCGATAATAATCCCATGAAAATGGAACCGGTATATAAGTTTCCTATTAAAGATGAAGCCAATTCTGCGGGTTGTAATTTCTCGGTTACAAACTTTTTGTATTCGTCAGATTTTCCGACTTCTTTAATTTTGTTTTGATAATCTGCCGATTCTATATTTTCTGCAATAATTTTATCAGCATGATCTAAAGCATAAATTTCAGACAACATTCTGCGTCCCTGAAAAGAGTAGGGAAGGTGCATAATAATACTGTTCCATGAATTATATAAAGTTTCGGTTGTATTTTTTAATTTCTTGAACGAAAAGTAAGCATTTCGCGTACGATCCATATAACATTGATTCGAATATTGACCGTCAAAAACCGGTTGATCTTTGTGGATCTCGATTTCGGCTTCTAAATTGTCAAACCAAGGATCGTTGTTTTCGTTTTGCGTAATCGTTTCTTTTGAGATAGTTCTGTAAGGTTTGAAAAAATCAAAAACACCTTTTGTAGATGTTGCCCAATTTTCATCAAAAGCAATAATTCTTGGGTTTGAAGTGACAAGCATTGCCAGAGCTCCGGCGCCTTGTGTGTATTCTCCGGTTGAATTTAAATCATATTTTGCAAAATCTGTCGTAACGACAATTGCTTTTTTGGTTGGGTTTAGTTTTACAAAATCAATACAGTTTTGCAAAGCATCGACACCGCCAATACAGGCAAAAGTAAAATCGACAACATCACATTCGGAAAGAGAATCTTCGCCAAATTTTTGCTCCATTAAACTGATTAAGAAAGAACTAATTGGTTTCGAACTGTCGATTCCGCTTTCGGTTCCAACATAAATCCGGCTTATTTCGTTTAGGTTTATTTTGTTTTCAAGAATAAGTTTTGTTAAAGCGTTTGCTCCAAAAACAACCGCATCCTGATGAACATCCGGCAAAGTCATTTTAATTAATCCGAGACCTTTTTCTAGTTTTTCTGGTTCTATATTTCTGGCAACAGCCAAAGTTTTGATGGGTAAATGTATGTTGGCTACGTCAAAAGAAATAGCGTCAATTCCTGTTTTCATTCTGATTTTTTTTGAAGCCGATAAAGGTAAAATTATGCTATTAAAATTCATTCGTTTTCCCTCATTAAAATTCGGTGAGGCTTTATTTTTGAGGAAAATAAGTCAAAAACCTAAAAAAAATAATAATTTGGTAATTGTATAAATGTCAGGATTTCGTTAAAATGCTTCATGAAATTAGCTTATTTAGTTGTTTTCTAATATTTTGTATAATAGTCTTAAAAGCTCTTTAAAATCATTATAAATAACAGCGAAATGGTTGTAGTTCATTTGTATTTGCTTTATTTTTGTATAATTTTTTAAAACAAACTACTTAAACTCTTATGGCACAATCTGCACTATTGAACGCGTCCATCTTAAAGAAAGTTGCAATGGCTCTTTCAGGACTGTTCTTAATCTCGTTTTTAGCGCTGCATGTTTCCTTAAATCTAGTTTCTATTTTTAGTGAAAACGTTTTTAACGAAGTTTCTCATTTTATGGGATACAATCCGCTAATTCAATATGTAATGCAACCTGTTTTAGCATTTGGTGTAATTTTCCATTTTGTATTTGGATTTGTTCTGACAATACAAAATAGAAATGCACGACCTATTGCTTATGCAAAATACAACGGAGCTGCTAACGCTTCATGGACTTCAAGAAATATGATTATTTCGGGAGCTGTTGTATTGGCTTTCTTTGTATTGCACTTTTATGATTTTTGGGTTCCTGAAATTGCGTATAAATATGTAGAAGGTAACACGCCTGACGCTACAAGATATTATGGAGAGTTAGTTCATAAATTTCACGATCCAATTCGTACGGGATTATATTGTGTAGCTTTTGTGTTATTAGGATTTCACCTTTGGCATGGATTCGGGTCTTCTCTACAATCAATGGGAATGCACAATAAATATTCTAGATTTTTAAGTAAAGTGGGTTACGGTTTTGCAGTTGTAGTACCGGCACTTTTCGTAATTATCGCATTATTTCATCATTTCAATAATTAATATAAATTATAATGGCATTAGATTCAAAAATTCCACACGGCCCAATATCGGACAAATGGACAGATTATAAAGATCATATTAATTTAGTAAACCCTGCAAACAAACGTAATTTAGATATTATTATTGTTGGTACAGGTTTGGCTGGAGGTTCAGCTGCGGCTACTTTGGCTGAGCAGGGATATAACGTAAAAGCATTTTGTTTTCAGGATTCACCTCGTCGTGCGCACTCTATTGCTGCACAAGGTGGTATCAATGCGGCAAAAAATTATAAAGGTGACGGTGACTCGGTTTACAGATTATTTTACGATACTGTAAAAGGAGGAGATTACCGTGCACGTGAGGCAAATGTTCACCGTTTGGCCGAAGTTTCTGCTAATATTATTGACCAGTGTGTGGCGCAAGGTGTACCATTGGCTCGTGAATATGGCGGATTATTAGATAACCGTTCTTTTGGAGGAACTTTAGTTTCCCGTACTTTTTATGCACAAGGACAAACTGGACAACAATTATTGTTAGGAGCTTATTCTGCAATGAACCGCCAGATTGGTCGTGGAAAAATAAAAATGTACAACCGTCACGAAATGCTTGACATTGTTATCGTGAACGGAAAAGCAAGAGGTATTATCGCTCGTAATTTAGTTACAGGAGAAATAGAAAGACATTCTGCTCACGCTGTAGTAGTTGGTTCGGGAGGATATGGTAACGTATTTTTCCTGTCAACAAATGCTATGGGAAGTAACGCAACAGCAGCTTGGAAAATTCATAAAAAAGGAGCGTTTTTCGCAAATCCTTGTTACACACAAATTCACCCAACTTGTATTCCGGTTTCTGGAGATCACCAGTCAAAACTGACTTTGATGTCTGAGTCGTTACGTAATGACGGTCGTATTTGGGTTCCTGCAAAACAAGAAGATGCACAGGCAATTCGTGAAGGAAAGAAAAAAGCAACAGATTTATCTGAAGCTGAGAGAGATTATTTCTTAGAAAGAAGATATCCTGCTTTTGGTAACTTAGTACCTCGTGACGTAGCGTCTCGTGCTGCAAAAGAAAGATGTGATGCCGGTTTTGGAGTTAACAAAACAGGAGAAGCGGTTTACTTGGATTTCGCAGCAGCAATTAAACGTTACGGAACTGAAGAAGCTTTCGTAAAAGGTTTAGATGCTAACGATGCGGCTTTGGTAACTAAACTAGGAGCTGAAATCGTGAAAAGTAAATACGGAAACTTATTCCAGATGTATTACAAAATCGTTGACGAAGATCCTTATACTACACCAATGATGATTTACCCTGCGGTTCACTACACAATGGGTGGAACCTGGGTTGATTATAACTTAATGACTACAATTCCGGGTTGTTTCTCAATTGGAGAATCTAACTTCTCTGATCACGGAGCAAACAGACTTGGAGCTTCTGCTTTGATGCAAGGTTTAGCTGATGGATATTTCGTGTTACCTTATACTATTGGAGATTATTTAGCTCCGGATATTAAAATGGGAGAAATTTCTACAGATTTACCAGAATTCGCAGCAGCAGAAAAAGAAGTAAAAGATCAAATCGACAGATTTATCAATAATAAAGGAACTCATTCTGTAGATTATTTCCATAAGAAATTAGGAAAAATCATGTGGGATAAAGTTGGTATGGCTCGTAACGCTAAAGGTTTAACTGAAGCTATCGAAGAAATTGCCGCTTTACGTGAAGAGTTTTATAAAGATGTAAAAGTTCCTGGAAGCGCTAACGAATTTAATCAGGAATTAGAGAAAGCGACACGTGTTGCCGATTTCTTAGAGTTAGGAGAATTGTTCGCGAAAGATGCATTGCACCGTAATGAGTCTTGTGGAGGTCACTTCCGTGAAGAATACCAAACAGAAGAAGGAGAAGCACTTCGTGATGACGAAAACTTTGCATATGTTGCAGCTTGGGAATACAAAGGAAAACCAAGTGATGCAGTATTACACAAAGAACCTCTGGTTTACGAAAACATTAAATTAGTACAAAGAAGCTACAAATAGCAATTAGTCAAAAGACAAAAGTCTTAAAGTTTAATGGCTAAATGCTAAGTGACTTTCGACTTTCGACTTTATGACCTTCAAACTAAAACAGTATGAAACTTACATTAAAAATATGGCGTCAGAAAAACGCCCAGGATAAAGGAGGAATCGTTGATTACCCAATTGACGGAATCGAACCAGATATGTCTTTCCTTGAAATGCTTGATGTTCTTAACGAACAATTAATCAACAAAGGAGAAGAGCCGGTAGCATTTGACCACGATTGTCGTGAAGGAATCTGCGGAATGTGTTCTTTATTCATCAACGGAGAAGCACACGGACCAGACAGAGGAGTTACAACTTGTCAATTACACATGCGTATGTTTAAAGATGGTGACACGATTTTTATCGAGCCATTTAGAGCAAAAGCTTTCCCTGTAATTAAAGATTTAGTTGTTGACAGAAGTTCTTTTGACAGAATTCAACATGCAGGAGGATTTATCTCGGTAAATACTTCAGGAAATACAATTGATGCAAATACAATTCCGATAAACAAACACGACGCAGATAAATCATTTGATGCTGCTGCTTGTATTGGTTGTGGAGCTTGTGTTGCAACTTGTAAAAACTCATCGGCAATGTTGTTCGTTGCTGCAAAAGTTTCTCAATATGCTTTATTGCCTCAAGGTAAAATTGAAGCGGTTGATCGTGTATTAAACATGGTACACCAAATGGATCACGAAGGTTTTGGTAACTGTACCAACACCGGAGCTTGTGAGGTAGAATGTCCTAAAGGAATTTCTCTTGAAAATATCGCACGTATGAACCGTGAGTATTTATCAGCAAGCTTAAAAGGATAATTTAAAAGACTTTTAATTTTAAATAAAAAAAGGATCAGTTTATGCTGATCCTTTTTTATACCTTATTCATAATACAATTGCGAAGCGCTAATTTCTTGTTTTTCTTTTCCTTCCTGCTGAATAAAACAAGTTAAAGTAGTTCCGCCAATCTGGTCAAAATAACTGATATTGATTTTGTGAAAACCTTTTTCGAGTTTCACCGCTCCATACGCTTCGTTGAGCCAATGAATGCCATCATTATTAACTACTAATTCATTGTCGATAAAAAGCTTCGATCCGTCATCTGAAAGCGTCGAAATTGTATAATTTGCAGTTTCAGGAATATAGATGTATCCGTCGAATTTTAAGCCGATATAGCGCTCTGTTTTCGTTTTCCATTTTTCGCTGCTTATTGCACCTTCAAAAATGCCGGAATTAACAGGTTTTGATAATTCTAAATCTTGCGCTTGCTGAAATAATGTTCCTGTAAAATAATCAAACTTTAAACCTTTCTTAGTTGGTTTTATGGTTAAAGCCGATTTTAAATCGGGATTCCGAACCAATATTTTACTGATAGAACTTCTTCTTCCGCTTGCACTAATCTGAACCGTTTTTATGATTCTAAATTCTCCTTTTGGGATATTTATCGTTACAGGTTTTGTGTAAAGTTCTGCCGTTTCATCAGGATTATAACCGTCAATTGTGTAGAAAATTTGACTATTTTTGATCGTTGGTTTTAAATCTAAAACATATTGTGATGCTATTAGTGCCGTTTCATTAGCGCCAAAAGGAGTTGGAACTTTGTACAATCTTTTTTGTGCTTCTAGTTTTTCTAAATGATACGGAATTTGATTTAAAATAAAATGATCGTAATCTTTGTTTTTAGGTTCTGTCCAGGCAATTTCTGCTAAAGCAAATACTCGCGGATAAATCATGTAATTTAATTTTGCGGGACTTGTCAAATATTCTGACCAAAGATTCGACTGCACGCCCATAATGTATTTTTGCTCGTCAACAGTTAAACTATCGACAGGAGTTGGGTTGTAATTGTATATTTTTTCAACCGTCGTCAATCTTCCAATTGTTAAAGGTTCTTGTGGAGAATATCCTTGGTTGTAATCTAAATAAAGAACCTGTTCCGGATTCATGATTACGTTATGTTTTTGTCTTGCGGCACTAATTCCGCCGGCTTCACCTCGCCATGACATTACAGCGGCATTTGGTGCAAGTCCGCCTTCGAGCATTTCATCCCAACCTAAAATTTGTCTTCCGTTTGCATTCAGGAATTTCTCGATTCTTGTAGTTAAATAACTTTGTAATTCATGTTCGTTTTTTAAACCTAATTCTTTGATTCGTTTTTGACAATTCGGGCATTCTTTCCATCTTGTTTTCGGACATTCGTCTCCGCCAATATGAATATATTTACTCGGAAACAAAGCCATAACTTCAGTTAAAACATCTTCAAGAAAAGTAAAGGTTTCTTCCTTTCCCGCACAAAAAATATCTTCAAAAACACCCCAATATTCTACAACTTTATATTGGCGATCCGGAAAACAAGCTAAATTTGGATATGCCGTAACCGCTGCCGTTGCATGTCCGGGCATTTCGATTTCGGGAATTATATTGACATAATGTTCCTCGGCAAATTTTACAACGTCTTTAATTTCTTCCTGCGTATAAAAACCTCCGTACGGATTTCCGTCAAAAAAATACGGTGATCTTTCGAATTTATTTCCCACTAAAGTCTGTGCTCTTTTAGATCCGATTTCGGTTAATTTTGGATACTTTTTTATCTCAATTCTCCAGCCCTGATCGTCTGTTAAATGCCAGTGAAAGTTGTTTAATTTATAACTGGACATTTGTGTAATAAAATCTTTTATAACAGCAACAGAAAAGAAATGACGACAAACATCGAGGTGAAGCCCGCGGTAACCGTATCTGGGCTCGTCTTCGATGGTTACAAAAGGCAATTTTATTTCCTGATTTTTAGGTTTGTTCGGAAAAAGCTGCATTAAACTCTGAACCGCATAAAATAATCCTTCTTCACTTCCGGTAACGGTGATCTTTTTTGCAGTAATATTAATTGTATATGCTTCTTTTTTTAATGAAGCTGATGGATTTTTGGTAATAAACAAAATGGCAATATTGCTCTTTTTTGAAGACACATTTTTGTTAATAGCCGACTCAAAAATTTGCGCTGTTTTAAGTTCTTTCATGCTGAACTTATTATTTTCAAAAATAACTTTTACTTGTCCATTTATAGTAATACTGTCTCCGGTTGCTTTGTATGAATTTGGAGCAGGAATGATGGAATTATTAGTTAGAGAAGTTTGTGCATTTCCGAACGAATAACAGAATATCAAAAAGAGAAATATACTTTTTTGCATGGTTATTTTTTGGTTTGTTAAACAAATGTAGGTTTTGTAAATGAAGCTGCATTTTTTTTGCAGCACTAAATTGTATATAAATGTCTTTAAAATAGGCTCGTTAACTTTTTTATTACTTTGAGTTATAATTCACTTCGCAATAATATTGCATTTATTGTTTACATTTGCTTTCAATAAAATTGAATTTGCATGAACAACGATAATGAAGTGGTAAACTATAGCAAGGAAGAGCGTAAAAATCTTATTTTAAAAGAGATTAACTTGCATACCCGCGTCAGTTTTGAAACACTTTCGGCTAAATTATTTGTTTCAGAAGATACGGTGAGACGTGATATTAATGAACTTGAATCAGAATCGTTATTGATTAAAGTAAAAGGCGGTGCGATGACAAAAGCGTACCATCATTCTTCATCAAATCAAACTTATGCAGGCGAATCAAAACAAATCATTGCACAAAAAACTTTAGGTTTACTTCACGACGGAATGGTTTTATTAATTGGCGGCGGAACTACAATTCGCGAATTCATTCGCTTAATTCCTAATGATTTAAATCTTACTATTTTTACGGTTACCGTTTTATCTGCGGTTGAACTTTTGGATAAACCCAACGTTAAAATTATCATGATTGGCGGCAGTATTTCATCCTACAGCCAAATGTGTGTGAGCGGCGATGTCTATAATCAGTTGGCAAATATTAAAGTCGATTTATTAATTTTAGGAACAAATGCTTTAGATATCGAAGGCGGATTTTCAGATTCTGACTGGGAAACCGTTCAGGTTAAAAAAGCAATGATTCAGGCTTCTGAAAAAACCGCGATTCTTACTATTTCTGAAAAACTCGATACGGTTTTAAAAATGAAAATTGCCAACTTATCTGAGGTTGATTACGTTGTCACGGAAGTTGATCCAAACGACGAAAAATTACAATCGTATAAGAAGGCAGTTCCAAGTTTAGTCTTTATTTAATCCCAATTTTTCATTAAAAAATTAATCCAGTTCTGGTGAAAGATTTTGTTTAAATCTTCATCAGAATAACCTTTGCTTTTAAAGATAAGAACGAGTTTTTGTAAATCAGCAATCGTATTTAAATCATACGGAGATTGCTCTGTGCCAAAAGCGCCGTCAAGATCTGAGCCTACGCCAATATGATTTGCATTTCCTGCCAATTGGCAAATATGATCCATGTGTTTAAAAACCGTTTCAAGATCGCAATTTGTACCTTTCGGAGTCGAAACGCCTCGTTCCCAATCCGGAACTAACATCCACGCATCTAAAGCACCGCCAATAACTGCGCCTCTCGAAATCAAAGCTTTGATCATTTCGTCGCTATATTGACGATTGTGATCAACCAGGCTTCTGCAATTATTATGACTTGCCCAAACGGGTCCGTTATAATGGTCTAAAGCCTGCCAAAAAGCATCGTCGCACAAATGTGTGGCATCGAGAATAATATTCAATCGTTCCATTTCTTTCAACAAATCCAGACCGTTCTGATTCATTTTTCCTGTTGCATCAGTTCCGTTTGCGTAACGTCCGGGTCCATAATGTGCAGGACCAATGGCGCGTAATCCGTAATTGTATGCTTTTTCTAAATACGAAATATCAATAATAGAATCAGCACCTTCTAAACTCAAAATATATCCAATTGGTTTTTTATCGTTTGGTGTTCCGTCATTCCATAAATCAATTTGTTTTTGGAGCGATTTTTTATCGGTAATTGCTGTAATTTCTCCGGCTTCTTCCATCGCTTTATACCACGCAAGCTGTCCTTGTGTTTGCGCCCAGGCTTGCTCAGGAGAATTCCAACCCGGAATAATACTGTCTGGTTTTACAAATCTTGCAATTTGCGTAGCGACTACAATCCCGATATTGCCGCGTCGCAAATCCGGAAACGAAACCGTAGCACGTTCACGATCCGGTTTATCCGTCATTCCTTTTTCTAAATGGCGCAAAGTTGGTACGTCATTTCTTAAATCTCGATTCCATTCCATCGCATTCATGCTCAGGTCTAAATGGGCGTCTATTATAAACATAGTATTTTTTTTAATGGACAAAAGTCCAAAGGCTCAGAGGTTCTCTACAAGTGTTATTATGAGGTCTATTCTTTTTCTTTATTCTCCTTTTTCTGCTGCTAGATATTAATTTTTCTGCCGCGCGCTGCAACCAGCCATTGATCGCAAATTTGCTGCTCTTTATTGATTACCTGAACAGAATCGTAAAGTGCGCAGGTTGGGCAAACATGATACGGCAGTGCATAAATGGTATCGCCAATTTGATATTGGTTTTTGCCCTGATTTTCTACAATCAAATGTTCTTCTGAATGCGAAATCGGGATTAGATTTTCATCATTTAAAATCACTAATCTTTTGTCAATCGGATTTTCTGATGAAACGGCTTTGTATCCAATATCAATACAAATTGTTGTATTTGTGGGTTTTGAAATTATGGTTCCCACAATAACCAAAGCAGGTTTAAATTCCTGTTCCGGTAAATGAATCTGGTAATTAGAATCCCAAAAAACAAAAGTTCCCGGACTGCATTCTACATTTTTTTGTGTGGCATAAAACGGAAATGTATTAGATCCGCCGGCAACAATTTTTAAATCGTAACCCAGCTTTTTCTGAATAGTTTGAAGATGTTCATTTATGCTAAAAAATATATTTGAAGTTATGGTGGTTCTCTCTTCTGCATCGCCTTTTAAATGACCATCGTAAATATGAATTCCTGCAAAATGCATGTTTTTTAATGCAGCAATTTCATCTATTAAAATGCTCCAGTCTTTATGAATTGAAATTCCGGTTCTGTTCATTCCCGAATTTAAATCCAAATAAATAGTTAGAATCAGATTGTTTTTTTTGGCAATTTCATGTAAGGCTTTCGCCGATTCCAGATTGTCGACAATAGTCGAGAAATTGATATTTGGATATTTTTGAATCAACGAAATCCATCTTTCTTTTTTAACTCCCACAGGCTGATAGGCGAGGAGAATGTCAGGAATCTCATGTATTGCCGCAAGTTCAGCTTCGGCAATCGTAGCACATTTTACTTTTTTGATATTGTAAATTTTAAACAACTCCAGAATTTCACCTATTTTATGTGTTTTTATGTGAGGCCTTAATTTTTGAGTGTCACCGTTTACTGTGCCAATAAGGCGTTCGAGATTAAACCGGATACGATCTTCGTAAACGGCTAAAAACGGTGTATCAACGTGAATTTCGGAATTAATTTTCCACCAATTGTTTTGCATAATCTAGTTTCTTGTTTTTTCTACCACTTCAATTAAATTTTGAAAAGCCTGAAATGATTGCTCATAATTTAAATCCAAAAGCATTTCTTTCGAAAATAAATTAGAACCAATTCCAACACAAACAACGCCGGATTTGAACCATGATTTCAGATTGCTTTCTTCTAAAGTTACGCCTCCGGTTGGCATTATTTTTAAATTTGGAAACGGCGCTCTAATCGCTTTTACATATCCGGGTCCGCCAATTTTATCAGCAGGAAAAAGTTTTACAATATCGGCACCTAATTTATTGGCGTGAAGCACCTCGTTTAAAGTTGCTGCGCCGGGAATCCAGTAAATATTATTTTTAATACAATAATTACCAATTTCAAAATCTGTATGCGGGCAAACGATACAATCTGCGCCCAATTGATGGTATATTTTAGCATCATCAACACTTAAAATAGAACCAACCGCCAGTTTAATATCTAAATTGTTTGCTTTTTTAAATGCAACCATTTGCGTAAAAACTTCTTTAGCATCAGTTGCACGAGCGGCAAACTCGATAATTTTTATGCCGGCATCACTGGCAGACTGCAGCACAATTCTGGCTGTTTCGATATTGATTTGTGTTACTAACGGAAGTACGCCTTGTGCTTTTAAAATGCTGTACATATTCTTGATTCTAATTTATCTATTGATTCTGTTACTCGCGCCATTTGCAATAAAATGACTTATTTCTGTTGGATTGCTCATGGCAAAATCTCCGTGAATACTCTGTTTGATTACACCGCAGGCGGTTGCCCAGTCGATACATTCCTGTGCTGATAATTTATTCGATAATCCGTATAATAATCCAGCGTTAAAGGCATCTCCGGAACCAATTTGATCGGTTACCAAATGTATTTTGTATTCTTTTGTTTCATAAAAATGACCTTCATGAAGTAACATTCCTTTATATAAATGCGCCAGCCCGTCTGATTTTCTAAAACTCATTGCGAGGGTTTTTAGATAAGGCATTTTCTCTTTTAATAATTCAAAAGTCTTTTGAAAACGATTTGCATCCGATTCCTTTTTGTCGGTTTTTATTCCGAAATAAATTTCAATCGCATCTAAATCTGCAACCGTAATGGTGCTGTATTGAAGCAAATCGGGCATAATTTCAGACGGATGTTTTCCGTATTGCCATAATTTTGATCGGTAATTAAAATCAGAAGAAATAGGCAATCCTTTTTTATGTGCCGAAAGAATGGCTTCTTTACAAACCAAACCGGCTTCGTTAGAAACTCCCGGACTTATTCCCGACCAATGAAAATGGGTTACATCGGCGAAAGCCATATCCCAGTTAATTTGATCTTTTTGAATAGTGGCAAAGGATGAATTGCTTCGATCGTAAATAACCTGCGATTGCCTGATTTGATTTCCGACTTCGACAAAATACAAACCCAAACGTTCTCCGCCATACACACATTTTGAAGTATTTACTTTGTATTTCTGAAGTTCGTTTAAAGCCAGTTGCGCCAAATCATTTTGGGGTAATCTCGTTATATAATCGGTTTGAATGCCAAGTTGAGAAAGTAAAACACAAACATTTGCTTCGGCACCGCCAACGTGTACTTTTATTTCATTGGCCTGCGTAAACCGATCTCCATTGGCAACATTCATCCGAAGTAATAATTCTCCGAAAGTTGCAATTCTAGTTTGTGGCGTATTTGTATTCATGTGTTTTGTTTTTTTTGCCACAGATTATATAGATTAAAATGATTTTATAAACTTAGCGGTTAATTTTTAAACACATAGAAACATAGTTTTAAAGTGCTGAAAAAAGGCGTTTCACTTGCATTAACAAACATAGCTATGTGTGAAAGCTAGTTTTTTCTACTTCCTTCTGGTATTCAGGCAAGAAACCTATGTTTCTATGCGTTTAATCCTTTTTAATCATATTAATCTGTGGCATAACTTTTTAATATAATTCAAAAACGGCTTCAACTTCAACAGGAATATTGTCTGGTAAAGATCCCATTCCTACGGCGCTTCTTACGCCAATTCCGTTTTCTTGTCCCCAAACTTCAGCGAATAATTCACTGCAGCCGTTTATTACGTACGGATGTCTGAGGAAATCGCCATTGCAATTTACCATTCCCAATACTTTTATAACACGTTTTACTTTGTTCAGACTTCCAAAATTGGTTACAATTGTCGAAAGCATGGTTAAACCAACTTGTCTTGCGGCGAGTTTTCCTTCTTCAATATCCATATCGTCGCCAATTCTTCCGATAATTAAAGATTTGTCGTCGCGAACAGGACCGTGACCAGAAAGGTACAAATACTTTCCGTCGACTAAATAAGGTTTATATATACCAAGAGGTTGAGGCGCTGGCGGTAATGATAAGCCGAGTGTTTCAAATTTTTCTTGTGGTAATAAATTCATGATTTTTAATGTATAATTGAGTTTAAAATAAAAACGAAAACAATTCCTAAAACAGATACCAGGGATTCCATTACGGTCCATGATTTAAAAGTATCTTTCAGGCTGATATTAAAATATTCTTTGAACATCCAAAAACTTGGATCGTTTACATGCGAGCACATCAAACTTCCTGCTCCAACAGATAAAACTAACAGATTGGGGTCAAGACTATTAGCTTGCAACAAAGGTAATAAAACGCTGGCAGTCATTAATCCTGCCGCAGTTGCAGAACCTACACAAACTCTGATAATTGCCGCCATAATCCACGCCAGTAAATACGGATGAATGTTGATTTGGGTTAAAGCTGCCACGATGGTTTCGTTTACGCCGCTTACGATCATCACTTCTTTTAAACTTCCGGCACCGCCAACAATTAAAACAATCAGTGCGACATCTTTTATGGCAATGGCATAATCATCCATTACAGAAGTCAGGCTTCGGTTCATTCTGATTCCTAAAGTGTACGTGCAAATAAGAAGTGAAATCAGCATAATCATGCTTGGTTCACCAACGGTTTTGCAAATATTTATTAGTGTTTCATTGTCTGAAAGTAACGGCAATATTGAAGTTATGGTTAAACCGAAAACCGGAAACAAGGCTGAAAATAAACTAACGGAGAAACTCGGCAATTTTCCTTCGTTTGCTACTTCTTCAACATTTAAAATTTCATGATCAGATTCGGTTTTGATGTTTTTGAGCAAATTCGAAAATAACAAACCTGCAATAAAAATGGTTGGTATGGCAATGATGATTCCGTACACTAAAACAAGACCAATATCAGCATTTAAAATACTGCTTAACGCCATTGGAGACGGATGTGGAGGCAAAAAACCGTGCGCAACTGAAAGTGACGCAAGCATAGGGATTCCCAAATATACTTTTGAAAGTTTAAATTGATGGGCTACTGAAAAGATTAAAGGTACTAACAAAACAAATCCAACACTATAAAATAGCGGTATCCCAACAATAAATCCGGTAATCATTAAGCCTAAGCGGACATATTTTTCGCCCGTCCATCCCATAACTGTTTTGGCAATAATATTGGCTGCGCCGGATGAAACCGTAAGTTTACCAATGCAGGTTCCAAAAACGATAATCAGCGTAATTGAACCTAACATTTCGCCTAAACCTTTTTGCACCGTTTGCGATAAGGTGTTTATTGGCAGACCTAAAAAAAGACCTGCCAGTAAAGCTGTTATGATAAAGGCAATAAACGGATTGAGTTTAAACCAGGCGATTTGAATGATTAAAAATGCAATGCATGCCGTAAGAATTAATATGCTCATTTATTTTTGTATTATTAACTTATAGCTAAAATTTTAAACACCATAGAAACATAGATTTTTTTACTTCAATTAGGAGTTAAAAAAAAGCTGGCTTTTAACACATAGTAACTATGTTTGTTAATGCAAGTGAAACGTTTTTTTTTAACATTTTTAAGCTATGTTTCTATGTGTTTAAATTAATTACACCAATTGTTTATTATTATTTATCCCACCAGATTCTTGTTGTGAAATTATCTTCGCCCTGACGTTTAACTGCTTCTGCTAAGTTAGCGGAATTGACTGAATATTCGCTGGTTGGATATTTGAAACGTCTTGGAATTGTGCCGTTTGTAACATTGCCCGGAAAGTTTACAGGAACTAAAACCGGATATCCTGTTCTTCTCCAATTAGCATAAACTTCCTGCTCGTCTACAAAAAGGGCAATCCACATTTGAGTATGAATCTGATTCATTTTATCTTCAAAAGATCCGGCTGCATTAAATGGATTCAGGGTTAAATATGGCGTTGCATCTGCAATGGTATACGCTGTTCCGTAAATTCCCATGTTTAAAAAAGAAGCTTTTACTCCTTTTTCATATAGAGCCTGATCAGTTTCGCCAGCGTACCAGCCTCTTGCAGCGGCTTCTGCCAATAATAAATTGGTTTCGGCATTGCTTAAAATCATAAGCGGCGCATCGTATTTAAAAACGGTACTTTGATTTGGTTCAGAATAAGTGGCTTGTTCTATTGGTGTTGGCGCTATTTTTATTCCGTTAGGAAAACCTTTTTGTGCCGCAAGACTTGTGTTTTGAACTGTTCCTTCCCAAACTCCGGCGTAAACGCTAATTCTTGGATCGGCTGTTGCTTGTAAGAGATCAATAAATGTTTTGGATAATTTTCCGCCTTCCACATTTCTCTGGCCATAAGATCCTGCGGAAAAATCTTGTTTTCTCGAATCAAAGCCTGAAGGATTTCTGTTAAAGTCATTCGGTCCATCCGTATATTTCATAATTGCATTATCTGCCGTATTCAGAATTACGCCTCCGGCAATTGCTTTGTTAACCCAGGTTTGTGCCAATGTCGGATCAACTTTAGACAGCCTCATTCCTAAACGAAGCATTAACGAATATGAGAATTTTTTCCATTTTGCGACATCGCCATTATAGATAAAATCGGCACCGCCAAAACTTGGTTTCGTTGCGTCTAATGCCAAAGCAGCTTCATCCAGTTCTTTCAATAAATCTTTGTAGATGAATTCCTGAGTATCATATTTTGGAAGAAAAATTTGTGTGCTGTTTGCTTTTGCAGCTTCAGAGTACGGAATATCTCCGTATAAATCTGTAATTCTGTGATACAAATACACTTTCCAGATTCTGGTAATATTTAATTTGTTGCTGTCGTTTGCGTTGTCTTTTACCGCATCGATTACAATTTCGGTTTCACTTAATGCCGTTGGATAAGCCTGATTAAAGTAAGCCGAAAAATAAACTTCGTTGCTTAAATATTTATCTCCAACTCCCGATGCTTCTTTGTAAGTGGCATAATGCTGCAGCATTCCGCCGCATTCCAGAATATTGGTAAAAAAATAATTATTGTTTAAACCGTCTAAAATTGATTTACTGAAAATGAAATTTGCGTTTGGATTTTCAACAACATTCGGGTTTGTATTTATTTCTTCAAAGTCTTTGGTACAGCTTGTCATACTTGCTAAAAGTACGCCTGTTATATATAGAATGGTTATCTTTTTCATGTCTTTTAATTTTAGAATTTAACGTTTAAACTTAAACCGAAACTTCTTGTTTTAGGTAATCCAAATTGTTCTACTCCCTGAGCATTTCCTGCGCTAAATACAGATTCAGGATCTACGTTTGGTGTTTTCTTGTAAAGAATGAATAAGTTTCTGGCTACGAATGAAACCGAAACACCCTGAAGTTTAGACAATGATTTTAGTTTTTCTATTGGCAATTGATACCCCAAAATGATTTGTCTTAGTTTTATAAAACTTGCATCGTAAACAAAAGTTGATGAAATGTTTCTTAAACCATCATAATACGTTCTAAGGTTTTCCGGAGCAATAACCATATTTACCGGATTTCCGTTTGTGTCAACACCAGAAATTGGTAATCCTGTTTCACGACCATCAAGCGTAAGTTTGGTTAAACCCATACGAGTTCCGTATAAATCAGTTCCGGAGTATAAGCTTCCGCCGAATTTCCCGTCGATTAAAAAGCTGAATGAGATATTTTTGTATTTGAATTCATTGCTAATTCCGGCTCCCCAAGGATGAACCCCCTGTCCTAATTCTTCAAGCGGACCTTGCGCTACGGTTGCAGAACCGCCACTTACATTATAAACAGTGTTTCCGTTTGCGTCAACACGCGGTTTGTATCCTTTTATAATACTGTATGGGCGCCCAACATCGCTGGTAATGGTTACATATCCGTTTACAGAAGTTGCCATTGTAATCGAGTTTAGCTGATCTGTAAGTGCTTCAACGGTATTTTTATTGTAGGATCCGTTGAAAGTAGCATCCCATGAAAAGTTTTTATTGTTGATGATTTTTCCGGTAAGTAAAAGTTCGACACCTTTATTTCTCATTTTTCCAAGATTCAGTAAAGCAGTGTTTGCTCCTGAAGCGGTAGAAATTGTCGTTTCAACAATATCATTTGTAGTGGCACGATTGTACCATGCAAAATCAACATTTAAACGATTATTGAAAAATCCTAAATCAGTTCCAATCTCAAATGTTGTTGATGTTAACGGGCTTAAAGTCGAATTTGGAACTCTTGTACTTGTTGGACCTTGCAATTGCTGACCATTATGTCCGCCCTGAATCATAGAATAAGATTGATTTAATGCGTACGGATCCGGAGTTGCGCCACCAACCTGAGCCCAGGAAGTTCTAAGTTTTGCAAATGAAATAAATTGAGGCATTGTTATCATATCCGAAACAATCAAACTTGTCCCGATAGACGGATAAAACACAGTATTATTTTCTGCGGATAAAGTCGAAAACCAATCCTGACGACCTGTAAAGTTTAAGAAAACAATATTTTTATAATCTAAATCTACAGCTCCGTAAACAGAGTTTGTTTTTGTTTTTCCGTACGGATAACTATATGTCAACGTCGATAAGTTGGTTAAAGCATAAAAATTATCCAATACAAAATTTGATCCTTCGACTTTAGTTTCGTCTCTAAGCGTCGTTCTTGAATTAACGCCAACCAAAGCATTTAAAGAGAATTCTTTGTAAATATTTTTCTTGGTATAATTAAGAATCGCTTCAGAATTTAGGTTTGATAATTTCATTTTTGAAGCCTGCGCATATCCAACCGGATTATTTAAAGTTGTTTTTGGAATGTATCCGAAGAAATCATAATCCGTATAATCCTGACCAATTCTTCCCTGAAGGAATAAGTCGCGGGTAAAATTCAATTTTACATTAACCATTCCGATAAACCGATTTTTAGTATCGTGGTTTTTAATTTTATTCACCACAAAATACGGGTTTGTAGCAACGGCAACCGGGTTCCATGCTTCCTCAACACCATTTGCATCATAACCCGGGGCAAGGTTTCTAATGTCGACAGTGTTTGCAATCATGTAAGTTCCCCAGTTGGCATTTGCTTCCGCATCAGAAACGGTAGGTCTGTTTTCTGATTTTTCTAAATTATATTGGGTAACGACATCAAATTTTAGCCAGTCCGTTAAATTCACATTTCCGGCAATATTTAAAGTTTTGCGGTTAAAACCGGAGTTTGGCAAAATGCTTTCATTATCCATATTCGAAAACGAAAGACGTCCGGTTGCTTTTTCATTTCCGCCTGATAAAGCGATCGAATTGATAAAAGTAGTTCCCGTTTTGTAGAAATTCTTGATATTATCTTTTTGCGCTACATAAGGTCTTGCAACTCCGTCAAACTGAATAACATCAGTTCCGTCCATTTTTGCACCCCACGACCAGCGTCCGTCAGCAATAGCTTCGGCTTGTGTTGTTGGCTTTTTTCCTCCCGCTCCGGAACCGTATTCATATTGCCAATCCGGAATAATCGACGGCGTTTCAAAAGTAAACGAAGTATTGTATTCAACGCCTATTCCTGGTTGCGCTGAACCTCTTTTCGTCTGAATCAAAATTACTCCATTTGCAGCATTTGCGCCATAAAGAGCGGCAGCAGTTCCGCCTTTCAAAACCGTAATAGTTTTAATATCGTCAGGATTTATGACTGAAGTTCCATCGCCCCGATCGACATTTATTCTTGTTGCTCCCGCGCCGTTTCCAATTCCCGGTAAATTCAATTGCGTATTATCAATGGGCAAATCATTTACCACATACATAGGCTGGTTATTTCCGTTTAACGAACCATTTCCACGAATAACAACCCTGCTTGAACCGTTTGGTCCCGTTGCGGTGCTGCTTACATTTACACCGGCAATTTTTCCAACTAATGCATTGGCGATATTGGTTTCTTTTGCTTTTGTAAATTCTGTTCCTTTAAGTTCTGTTACGGCGTATGCAATTGCTTTACTGCTTTTTTTAACCCCAAGTGCCGTTACCAAAACCTGTTCTAAAACATTTTCTGCAGGTTTTAATCTGATGGTTAAACTTGTAGTTTTAATTAAGGCAAATGATAAAGTTTCGTAACCCATGTAGGAAATAATAATATGAGCTTCGTTTTCAGGAACGTTTAATTTAAATTTTCCGTTCTCATCAGATATGGTGGCATTTTTAGTATTGCTTTCGGCATAAATTGTAGCTCCGGCAATTGGCATTCCGTCATCCTGACCGAGGATTTGACCTGAAATTTCAACCTGATTGCTTGTTTGTTCAAAAAGATGCTTTTTTATTGCAATCTCTTTGGCGTTTATAGAGAAGATGATTCCTCCGATAAACACTAATGAAATTAGCTTTGCTTTCATAATTTTTCTTGGTTAGTTGTTTTTTTGGTTTTTATTGGCGATCAAATATATATATTTATTTTTCACAGTTGCATATTTTTTGCACAAAATGCATATTTTTTGCAATATAATTTATCGACTCGTTTTTAATTTCTAAAAGAAGTATGATTATTAAAGGCGTTTTGAGAAAATTTTGCAGAATATGCTTTTTTTGCAAAAAATAATTTTCATATTAAAATTCGTATTTTTGAAGTATGAAAATCGCACTTATACAATCAGATCTATATTGGGAAGAAGCTTCTAAAAACAGAATTGCTTTTGAATCGAAAATAAATCAAATCGATTCTGAAGTTAATTTGATCGTGCTGCCCGAAATGTTTTCTACAGGATTCACTATGAATGCTTTGGCTGTAGCCGAAACCATGAAAGAGGAAACAGTTTTGTGGATGCAAAAAATGGCAAAAGAGAAAAATTGTGCCATTACAGGAAGTTTGATTATTGCCGAAAACAATGCGTTTTATAACCGAATGCTGTTTGTTTTTCCTTCCGGAGAAATTCAATATTATAACAAAAGACATTTGTTTACGCTTGCGGGCGAAGACAAAACCTATACTGCCGGAACAGAAAAAGTGATAGTAGATTATTTAGGCTGGAAAATTTGCCTGCAGGTTTGCTACGATTTAAGATTTCCGGTTTTTGCCAGAAATGTAGGACATTATGATTTGCTCCTATATATTGCCAGCTGGCCAAAAGTGCGCACAAATGCGTGGGATATTTTACTAAAAGCACGCGCTGTCGAAAACCTGAGTTATGTTGTTGGTGTAAACAGAATAGGTTTTGATGCGAATGATTATGAATATATCGGGCATTCGCAAGCGGTTGATTTTTTAGGACATTATATCGTTGAACCACAAGAAACAGAAGATGTTTTTGTGGTCGAATTAGATAAAAATGTAATGTTGGAAACCCGAAAAAAACTTGATTTTTTAAGCGATAAAGACAATTTCGAAATTAAAATCTAGAAAGCTTTTTTCTTTTTCTGATCTTCTTTTCTTTTCTTGTCCGTTTCTTTTTTCTCGATTTCGGGATTATACGGAATGCTTAAATCAATAGTTTCGTCAACATCCCAATTCGTTCGAACGTCAATTTCTTTTTGATAATAAAAAACTTCCTCGGCATACGTTTTCGACAGGAAATTTCCTGAATCGTAGATCTTGTTTTTATTGTCATCATAGATTACCCGCAAAGTAAATGAATCGGGCTGTAATAAATCAAACTGAATTTTTGTATTGCCTTCAGAATAGTCGCTGGCAAGTACAATATCTCCTTTTTTATTCGTTATTTCAACAATAATCGGGAATCGTTTTACATTCTTTAAATTCAAAATTAAATTCCCATAATCAGCATATTCCCTCGTCGTTAATTTATAGGCTAAAGTATCGTTTGTTTTATCGAAAAAATCAGTCAGAGCGCCCGGTAGAAAAGTAAAATGATATTTTTCTAAAGGCTCTTTCTTAAAGTCAAAATATAGTTTTTGTTCCAATTCATTGTATTCTGTCGTGAAATCTACGGCAAGAGAATCCTTGTTGATTAATTTCATTTTCGACTTATCGAATTTTACCAAAGGCGTTGCAGATTCTAACGTAAATCTGTCTCTAAAATTAAGTACGCCGTTTTGCGCAGCCGTAATGTTTAAAGTGTCTTTCTTTTGATCCTTAACTCTAAAAGTAAATTTTTTATCATACTTATCTTTCGTAACTTCAATTGATAATGAATCTGCTTTTAAAGGTTTATACCAAACTTGCAAAGAATCTTTTTTAGGAAATTGCGTTACAACAGTTTCTACAATTTCGTTATTGTGTTTAAGAACAATTGTAGGTTTTGAAAGTTTAAAATTCTGTTTTCCTTCATACGGAAGAAGCAATCTGTTTCCTGAAGCTTGTATTGGTTTTAGCGTTTTTAAAGGCAATGTTTCTTTAAACAATTCCAACTCAAAAAGAGTGTCGTTTGGTACGGTAATAAAGTGCTTGATAAATCCAATTTTATCGTCTTTAGGATTAAATTTATTATTGGCACCTTTATCTTTCAGGGCTACCAAAAGATATTTTCCTGCTTTTAGATTTTCAAGTTTAAATGTTCTCAAACTATCTAACGTGTTCGTGATATATCTTGGATATTCTTTGTAAACAACAGAATCTTTGTATTTGTCATTTGCTTCATACAACATAACAGAAACAAAATTATCGACATTTTTTTCATAAGAATCTTTTATAATTCCGCCAATTGAAAGCGAGTCAATATATGGTCCGGTTGAGAAAATATATTTAAACTGATTCATCGGATTTGCCTCATTATTATCCGTAATACTTTGTCCGAAATTAAAACTGTACGTCGTATTTGGCTGTAAAGTATCCAGAATTCGAATAGTCAGAACCTTACTCACATTTGTTGGTGTGATAATAGGCTCATGTTTCATTGGAGGTGAAATAATAAGCTGTTTGTTGAGGTTTTTAAGCTTTACGTATTCATCAAAATTTAATACGATTCGATCTCCTTTAAAATTAGTGTTATAGTTTTTTGGCGAACTCGAAGTCAATACAGGCGCTAAAGTATCTTTTAACCCGCCGGTAATGCTGCCTCTTTTGGCGCAGCTCATCATGAACAATACAAGTAGAAGTGAAATATATTTGAAGTTGTTTTTCAACATAACCGTTTTAAATTTGATTGCACAAAATAACGATTATATTTGCTTTAATCGAAATTTTTTATCTATTTATTAGGATTTACAGCTTTTGTTTTTTGCCGTTTTTTTTAAAGATAGATTAAGAAACGGATTATAATTTCTTACTTTTGAGTTCGGATTTAATTTAATTGGTTTGAAAAATAATATTTTAATTGGTTTTATATTTTTACTGTTTCTTTCCTGTAATAAAACCAAAGAACCAATTGTATCTTTTTATTATTGGAAAACTGTTTTCAAATTATCTCAAACGGAGAAAGAGATTTTGAAAGAAAATAACGTTACAAAACTTTATATACGTTATTTTGATATTGGTTTTCATCCCGAATCTAAAGAACCAATTCCGATAAGTCCCATACATTTTCAGGAAAACATGGATAATTTTAATGTTGTCCCGGTTGTTTTTATCAAAAACAAAGTCATGCTCGAAACCAATCTTGATATTGAAGATCTGGCTCAAAAAACGTTTCGACTGGTTGAAGAAATAAACACGAAAAACAAAATTATATCTCAGGAAATTCAAATTGATTGCGACTGGACACTTGCCAGCAAAGACAATTATTTGAAGTTTATTGAACGATTTAAAAAACTTTCGCATAAAAAACTCTCTGCAACAATACGATTGCATCAGGTAAAATATTTTAAGAAAACCAAAATTCCAAATGTGGATTCCGGTGTTTTAATGTTTTATAATATGGGTTTAATTGCACCAGATTCCTTAAATTCGATATATAGCCACAAGATTGCCGAAAGATATCTTGAAAGTTTAAAAAAATATCCGCTACATCTTGATTTTGCTCTGCCAATATATTCGTGGGGAATTCATATTAAAGAGGGAAAAGTAATAGGTTTACGTTCTAAACTGAATGTTGCCGAACTCAAAAAAGATGAAAACTTCGAGCAGATTAATGCGATATTTTTTAAAGTAAAAAATTCCAATTATAAAAATGGTGTTTTTTATGAAGAAAACGATGTGCTGAAAATAGAGGCAATTTCTGCAGAAGATTTAAAAGAAATGGCACAAGAGTTGGATAAAAATTTAGCTCAAAACCCAAACGAAATTATATTTTACGATTTAGACGAATTCAATATAAAAAACTATGAAAAGAATATTTTTAAACAAGTTGTTTCTTATTTCTAGCGCTTCTTTCCTTTTTATTTACGGAATAATTTATGCGTGCGCAGGCGGAGACGACTGGGATTTTTTTAGTTACAACTCAAATTTTACGCCCGAAACTTTCACGGATAAATCCTATACGCCGCTTTTTTTATCAGGAGACATTTTCTACGGAATTGGTTTTGATACGCAGCATAATTCCAGATTCAACGAGAATATAAAATCAGATTGGAGTGCTTATTTAAAAGGAAAAATGGATGCCGCGACGGTGAGTTATTTTTTAATTGGAGAAGAAACGCCAATGTATTTATCAGAGAAAAAAGAAGCTCAGAATAAAACAGATATTACACAGCTTCATGTGTTTTTTAAAGCAAAAAAAGAAAATCCGACTTCTTTAAAATGGGGAAAGAAAATCAATTTGAAAGACGATAAAGTCAAAAGCTTTATTGAGTTTTTATATCTGGCACAAAAAATAGAAACGGTTTCTATTGGCGAAGATTATTGGAGTTACGATCCGGTTGTGGCTAAAACTTTCAATGATTTTAAGATGATTCAGTCTATCGAAAATGTTTACAATACTACTAAAGATACGTTTTTAGAAAACAGATATTGGTTTTTGACGATGAAGGCTTATTTCTATAGCAGCAATAAACAAAAAGCAATTGATTTTTTTAATAAAACAGAGAAATCGGTTGCTAAAAATGTATTGTATTATCGTGCACTTGCTTATGTGGCGGGAATAAAACACAAACAAAAAAAATATGCGGAGTCTAATTGTTTATATGCGCAGGTTTTTGATAAATGTCCTGAATTAAGAATTGTTACGGCTTACAGTTTTCACCCTCAAAATGATGCCGATTGGAATAAATCGTTGTTTTTGGCTAAAAATAATTCGGAAAAAGCAGCACTTTGGGCGATTCACGGTTTTTATAAAGATGAGAAACAGGCAATCGCTAAAATTTACGAATTAGATCCTAAAAGCGAACATTTGAATTATTTGTTAACCAGATTGGTGAACAAACAGGAACAGGGAATTAATAATTCGTTTGAAGTAAGTGCCAAAGAAAATATTCCGGCAAAAAAGCAAACTGTTGTCGAAAACAGAGAACTTAACAAAAGCAAAATCGATAAAAGTGCATTCGATTTAGTTGCTAAAATTGCTTTGGCAGGAAACACCAATAAACCGTATTTATGGGATATTTCACTTGGATATCTGCAAACGTTAAAAGGCGATTATGCAACGGCAGAAGGTAATTTTGACAAAGCCGAAAAATCAATGCCTAAAACAGAATTGGCTAAACTTCAGTTAAGACTGCTTCGTTTTGTAAATAACATGAGTAAGATTGATAAGCTAACGGATAAAAATGAAAAAACAATTCTTACCGATTTAAATTGGCTGTATCAGGAACTTCCAAAAACGTATAAAGGACAGGAATTTCGTTATCAAAATGCGGCACAATGGAGCAAGAATTACTTGGCGACATTATACAGAGGAAAATCGAATCCGGTTATGGCGGAATTATTTGGTGATACTCCGGAGAATTATTGGGGACGTGGAAATTCATTTTATGATAATGAAAAGAATTTGCTGGACATGAAAGCTTTCCTTGCTAAAACCGATAAAACCGAAATTGAAAAAATTGCAGCGGGAATTTATAGTTTGAAATTAAAAGATATTAATAATTTTCAGGCGGTTCAGGCAACTTTTAAAAATAAAATACCCGAAGCAATTGGTTTTATTCAGCAAACAGATTCTGTTCAATATTATCAATTTTTAGGAAATCCATTTAATGGAAGTATAAAGGATTGTCACGATTGTGATCATGCTGCTTATCAAAAAAAGAAATATTCGCAACTCGATTTTTTAAATACAATTAAGGGAATGCAGGATAAACTGGCTCAAAAAGAAGATGTTTATACGAATAGTTTATTGTTGGGAAATGCATTTTATAATATTAGTCATTTTGGAAACGGAAGAACTTTTTACGAAATAAATATCGTAGGTTATGGTTCAAGTCCGTACTCTTTTAGAGATTCGATGAAAAAAATGATTACGAATTGCGATGTGCCAAAAATGTATTATCAAAAAGCACTTGAAGCTGCAACGACAAAAGAACAAAAAGCAAAATGTATTTTTATGCTGGCAAAATGTGAGCGTAACGAATATTATAACACGAAGTATAATAATGTAAATAACTGGTGGGAAATTCAGGATGATAAGGTTAATTTTATTGCCTGGAATGGTTTTAAAACCCTGAAAAAAGAATATTCAGATACTAAATATTATCAGGACGTAATTGCAGAATGCGGTTATTTTAATACTTATGTTAATCAATAATAATTAAGCAAATGGTAAATAAGATCGAACATATTGGAATTGCTGTAAAAAATATCGAGGAATCGAATATTTTGTTCGAAAAACTATTGGGCGTTCCGTCCTATAAATCGGAAGAAGTAGCAAGTGAAGGAGTTTTGACGTCTTTTTTTCAAACGGGAACAAATAAAATTGAGCTTTTAATGGCAACAAATCCAGAAAGTCCAATTGCAAAATTTTTAGAAAAGAAAGGGGAGGGAATTCATCATATTGCTTTTGATGTTGATGATATTGTTGCAGAAACAGAACGTTTAAAAAGTGAAGGTTTTGTATTGATTAATGAAGTTCCCAAGAAAGGAGCCGATAATAAATTGGTTGTTTTTTTGCATCCCAAGAACACAAATGGCGTTTTGGTAGAGCTTTGTCAGGAAATTAAATAAAAAAACGTGATTTTAGTTTTTAAATAAGGTATTGAAAATCAATTGTGTTTTTATAATGAGTTGATGAGATTTTAAATTAAATACAAATCAGGTCTTAAAATATTTGGAGTGAACGAAAAATAGTAGTAATATTGCATCCTCAAACCGGTCCTATAGCTCAGCTGGTTAGAGCACCTGACTCATAATCAGGTGGTCCCTGGTTCGAGCCCAGGTGGGACCACAGTTTTAGATTAAGCCTTTACAGAAATGTAGAGGCTTTTTTTATGGAGTAAAACAGTGTAATCTTTATTAAAAACACCATCTATAAGCTTGTTTTAAACTAAATATGTACAGGAAATTTTTTTAATCCGCGTATTATTGTGCTTGTACGCCATTCATAAGAATTGGATTTTGGATCAAGTTTTAAATTTGGTAATCGGTTCAGAATAGTATTTATTGCTATTTCACATTCTAATCGGGCTAAAGGAGCACCAATACAAAAATGTATTCCGTACCCAAAGCCTAGGTGTTTATTTGTTTTTCGTATTATATCAAATTGCATGGGATTATCAAATTTGGTTTCGTCTTGATTTGCAGAAGAAAGCAAAACCAAAACTCCTTCGCCCTTTTTAATCGTAAGTTCATTTATGATAATATCTTCACCAGCCAATCTCATTGTTGAAGTGAATATTGGTCCATTATAACGTAATATTTCTTCAACAGCAGAATGAATTAATTCAGGATTGTTTTTTAAAAGTTTTAATTGGTCAGGATGCGACAATAAAGCATGCATTCCGTTACTAATAAGATTGACAGTTGTTTCATGTCCGGCAACTATAAGGAGAAAAATAGTAGCATAAAGTTCGTCTTCTGTCATATGTTCTTCCGCTTCTTCCAGTTTTAAAAAAGCACTAATAAGGTCGTTTCCGGGATTTTTTCGACGTAAAGAAAAAACGTTTTTTAAATAATCAATAAACTCTTGTGCGTTTTCATCAATAGATAGTTTATTCTTTTCGGTAACCTGAACTTCAATTAATATTTCTGACCACTTCCTGAGTTTTTCGCGATCTTTATCAGGAAGTCCAAGCAGCTCTGCAATTACAATAATTGGTAATTGATAAGCAAAATCATCAATGAAATCTATTGCAGTCTCTTTTTTAAGTATTAAAGTTATTAACTCATTTGCAATATCCTGAATTCTGGGGCGTAGATTTGCAATAATTTTTGGCGTAAACGCTTTTTGAGCAAAATCTCTTAGTTTGGTATGTTCGGGCGGATCACTTGCAAGCATATGCCATCTTCGAAGTATATGTGCCGGAGTTGTTCGCGTGGTTTTTCCTTTTGTGGGGTCGGTATTATTTTTTCTTAAATTATCAGGCGATTTGATAAATCTGGGATCGCGTAATACCATGATAACATCATCAAATCTGGAAATAAGCCACATTGGAAATCCGTCATCAAGTGTAATTTGTTGAATAGGGGATTTGTTTCGTAATTCCTGAAAAACGATTTGAGGATTTGCAATAAAAGAAAGATCATTAAAGTTTACGGAAACATTGGTGTTGGAATAGAAAGGACAAGTGGCTTTGCTTTCTATAGGATGCGATTTGTGATTAATACCTGCTTTTTTCATATTGATTTTTTTGATTAAGTTAATCTGAAGAATCAGGCAATAAAAGTAAGAAAATATTTCTAATTATTACATTAATTAATTGCAAATCAATATATTAAGTTTTATTTTAAGTTAGATGTAATAGATTGATATTAATAGAAGTTATTATGATAAAAATTGTTTTTGATAATTTAAAACCAAAAGCAAAATTTATTCGTAAATAGTTAAAACATGCAATACAATATGCTGTAGCGCATGATTTTAAAAAAGGATATAAACACACAAATAAATCACAAAGTTTTTTTTGCTGAAAAGGTTGGATTTATGACAAAATCTTATACATTTGCCTAGTAATAAAGCGTAAGAGATTGTTTTTGTGCGAATTATAATAAAAAAAGTTGAATTTAATAATATATCCTGTTGTTCTTCAATAGGTTGAGTTTTATGAAAATAACGAAGACTGTTTTATTGGTATTTTTAGTAAGCTTGATAAATATATCAAGTATTTTAGCTGACACTCCGGCACCACCAACGCCACTTGCGCCACCGCCACCGCCACCAGGAGGTGCAATAGATCAAAATTTGATTTTTTTATTTCTGGGTGCGTTAATTTTTGGAACATACACGATAGTGAAATATAATAATATGAAAAAAGCTTCAATGTAAATTGAAGCTTTTTTTATGAATTAACTTTTTTGAGTTTATTTGTTTATCGAGTAAAGTCTCGAAATGTATTTTCCAACAACATCAAACTCTAAATTTATTTTAGTTCCCACTTTAAAGTTTTTGAAATTTGTGTTTTCAAAAGTATAAGGTATAATCGAAACGCTAAATTCATTTGTTTTAGAGTTCACCACTGTTAAACTTACTCCGTTTACAGTAATTGATCCTTTTTCTATAGTAATATTGCTAAGGGTTTTATCATATTCAAAAGTATAATTCCAGCTTCCGTTTGCTTCTTCAATTTTAATACAAGTTCCGGTTTGGTCTACGTGGCCTTGTACAATATGTCCGTCAAGTCGGTCGCCCAGTTTCATTCCTCTTTCAAGATTAACAATATCGTTTACCTGCCATTCGCCAATATTGGTTTTTAAAATGGTTTCTTCTATCGCAGTCACAGTATAAAATGAATCTTTTATATGGACAACAGTTAAGCAAATTCCGTTATGCGAAACGCTTTGATCAATTTTTAATTCGGGAGTAATTGATGAATCAACAGTTATGTGAAGATTGTTTTGGTCTTTTCGTATTTCTTGAATCCTTCCAAGGGTTTCTATAATTCCTGTAAACATTGTTGTTTTATTTTACTAAATTTGCACATCAAAATTAGTAATAAATAACCTGAGCTCATGAATAAAAAAGCAGAAAATATAATTGTTGGAATTTCAATTGGAGATTTAAACGGTATTGGAAGCGAAGTTATACTAAAAACATTCGAAGATTCACGTATGTTAGAACTGTGTACGCCAGTTATTTTTGCAAATGCCAAAATTCTTTCTTTCGTAAAAAAGAGTTTTACATCTTCGGTTCAGTTTCATGGTGTAGATAAATTAGATCAGGTCATACCGGGAAAAGTAAATGTGTATAATTTATGGAAAGAAGGAGTTGATATTAATTTAGGATCAAATGATGAGAAAATAGGAACCTATGCTATAAAATCATTTGTGGCTGCGACAAAGGCTTTGAAAGAAGATTTGATCGATGTTTTGGTTACGGCACCAATAAATAAATATAACATTCAGTCAGAAGAATTTAAATTTCCGGGACATACAGATTATTTAAATCAGGAATTAGAAGGAAATGCTTTGATGATGATGGTTCAGGATAATTTGAGAGTTGGTTTGTTAACAGATCACGTTCCTTTAAATGAAGTTTCATCTCATTTGACAGAAGAATTAATTATAAGAAAAATTGAAACAGTCAGAAAATCTTTAATTCAGGATTTTAGTATCGTAAAGCCAAAAATTGCTGTTTTAGGATTAAATCCACATGCTGGCGATGGAGGTGTTATTGGAAAAGAAGATGATCTGGTTTTAAAACCGGCTTTAAAGAAAATATTTGATTCAGGAACGATGGTTTTTGGACCATTTCCTGCAGATGGATTTTTTGGAAGCGGTCAATATGAAAAATATGATGCTATTGTGGCAACATATCACGATCAGGGATTAATCCCGTTTAAGACCTTGTCATTTGGAAAAGGAGTTAATTATACGGCCGGATTAAATAAGGTAAGAACGTCGCCGGATCACGGCACAGCTTATGATATTGCCGGAAAAGATATGGCAGATTACAATTCATTTAAAGAAGCAGTTTATCTTGCGATTGATATTTTTCGCTCGCGTAATCAGTATGAGGAGATTAGCCAAAAACCTCTTAAAATAAAAGAAAAACAGTTATAAACAAAAAAAGGTGAATAAGATTATTAGTTTTACAATAATTTTATATCTTTGCACCCCAATTCGGATATCTAGTTTAGGTATGAAGAGGACAAATTGATGTTGAAATGAGCAAAACAAAAGAATTTTTAATTCCATTTATTGGATTAAAGCTGGGAAAACACCATTTTGAGTATCAAATAAGTAATGCGTTCTTTGAGAACTTTGATTACGACGAATTTCAAAGTTCGGATATCAAAGTAAATTTGGTTTTAGATAAGAAAAGCAACATGTTAGAGTTGGAATTCAAACACAAAGGAACTGTAAATGTACCTTGTGATCTGACAGGCGAAGAATTTGATCTTCCTATAAAAGGGAAAATGAAATTGATTGTTCGTTTTGGAGATGAATTCAATAATGATAATGAAGAGCTGTTAATCTTACCGCATGGCGAACATGAACTGGATGTTACACAATACATTTATGAAATGATTGCACTTTCGGTACCGCTAAAACGAGTTCATCCAGGAGTAAAAGACGGAACTTTGCAAAGTGAAGCTTTAACAAAACTGAATGAATTAACAGTAAAAGAACAAAAAGAAGAGAGTAAACAAGAAGAAGATATTGACCCGCGTTGGGACAAACTAAAGAAACTATTAACGGATAAATAATATAGTAAAATGGCACATCCTAAGAGAAAAATCTCGAAAACAAGAAGAGATAAGAGAAGAACACATTATAAAGCTACTGTAGCTCAAATCGCTACATGTCCTATTACTGGAGAAGCACATTTATACCACAGAGCTTACTGGCATGAAGGTAAAATGTATTACAGAGGACAAGTTGTTATCGATAAATCTGAAGCGGTTGCTTAATACGTTTTTGTAAATTATACTGGAACTCTCACATAGTGAGAGTTTTTTTTGTTGGTTATAATTTTCTTTTTTTAAGAAAATAGATACAAATTCGCTTCGTTTTTTTTTGTACTTTTCAAGTCTTTTAAAAATTTTTCAAATAACAATATTTGGAAGGAAATAATAGAATATAATGAATACAATCACAGCCGCAATTACCGCTGTTGGAGGCTATGTTCCAGACTTTGTGCTTTCAAACAAAGTATTGGAAACTATGGTAGATACCAATGACGAATGGATAACCACTCGTACCGGAATTAAAGAAAGAAGAATTCTTAAAGATGCTGATAAAGGAACTTCGTTTCTTGCAATAAAAGCAGCACAAGATTTAATAGCAAAAGCCAATATTGATCCCTTAGAGATAGATATGGTAATCATGGCAACAGCTACTGCAGATATGCCGGTAGCCTCTACAGGAGTTTATGTTGCAACACAAATTGGAGCTACAAATGCATTTGCATATGATTTGCAGGCAGCATGCTCAAGTTTTTTATACGGAATGTCAACTGCTGCGGCTTACGTGCAGTCAGGTCGATACAAAAAAGTACTGTTAATTGGTGCCGATAAAATGTCGTCAATTGTAGATTATACAGACAGATCAACTTGTATTATTTTTGGAGATGGAGCAGGTGCTGTTTTATTCGAACCAAATTATGAAGGCTTAGGCTTACAGGATGAATACTTACGAAGCGATGGTCAAGGACGCGATTATCTTAAAATTCCTGCCGGAGGTTCTCTAATACCAACTACTGAAGAGACCGTAAAAAACAGACAGCACAATATTATTCAGGATGGAAAAACCGTTTTTAAATTTGCTGTTACCAATATGGCTGATGCAAGCGAATTGATCGTAAAAAGAAACAATTTGACTAATGAAGATGTAAGTTGGTTAGTGCCACATCAGGCAAACAAACGTATTATTGATGCAACTGCAGGCAGAATGAATCTTGATGATTCTAAAGTATTAATGAATATCGAAAGATATGGTAATACAACTTCGGCTACTTTGCCATTAGTACTATACGATTTTGAACACTTATTGAAAAAAGGAGATAATATTATTTTTGCCGCTTTTGGTGGAGGATTCACTTGGGGATCTATCTATTTGAAATGGGCTTACGATAAAAAATAAATTAAAACTAAAAACGAATCATTATGGATTTAAAAGAAATTCAAAACCTAATCAAATTTGTAGCAAATTCGGGAGTTGCAGAAGTAAAGTTGGAAATGGATGATGTAAAAATCACTATCAGAACAACTTTAGAAGGAAACGTTACTGAAACTACTTATGTACAACAATTGCCTGCACAGGCGCAATTGCCACAAGCAGTTGCTCCACAACAAGTTGCTCCGGCTGTTGTAAATGTAACGAGCGAGGCATCTGTTCCGGCAGAAGATTCGAAATACATTACTATAAAATCGCCAATTATTGGTACTTTTTATAGAAAACCATCTCCGGACAAACCGGTGTTTACTGAAGTAGGAAGCACTATTGCAAAAGGTGATGTTCTTTGTGTAATTGAAGCAATGAAATTATTCAACGAAATCGAATCAGAAGTTTCAGGTAAAATTGTGAAAATTCTTGTTGATGATATGTCTCCAGTAGAATTTGACCAACCTTTATTCTTAGTTGATCCATCATAAATAAATTTAGATTTTAGATTTTAGATTTTAGAATGGTTCGCAATGAAGTTGTTAATCATCTAAAATTATCTAATTATCAAATTGTCTAATTATCTAATTAAAGTAAGATGTTTAAAAAAATATTAATTGCGAATAGAGGGGAAATTGCACTTCGTGTAATTCGTACATGTAAAGAAATGGGAATCAAAACTGTAGCAGTTTACTCTACAGCCGATGCAGAAAGTCTACATGTTAAATTTGCAGATGAAGCGGTTTGTATTGGTCCTCCTCCAAGTAACTTATCGTATTTGAAAATGTCAAATATAATTGCCGCTGCCGAAATTACAAACGCAGATGCAATACATCCGGGATATGGATTTCTTTCTGAGAATGCTAAATTCTCAAAAATTTGTCAGGAACACGGAATCAAATTTATTGGTGCCGCTCCTGAAATGATTGACAAAATGGGAGATAAAGCTTCTGCAAAAGCGACAATGAAAGCTGCAGGAGTTCCATGTGTACCAGGTTCAGAAGGATTATTAGAATCTTTCGAACAAACACAAAAATTAGCTAAAGAATTTGGTTACCCGGTTATGCTTAAAGCAACTGCCGGCGGTGGCGGAAAAGGGATGCGTGCCGTTTGGAAAGAAGAAGAATTATTGAAAGCATGGGAAAGTGCACGTCAGGAAGCTGCTGCTGCATTTGGAAATGACGGTATGTACATGGAGAAACTTATTGAAGAACCACGTCATATCGAAATTCAGATTGTTGGAGATTCATACGGAAAAGCATGTCACCTTTCTGAAAGAGATTGTTCTGTTCAGCGTCGTCACCAAAAATTAACAGAAGAAACTCCTTCACCATTCATGACGGATGAATTGCGTACTGCAATGGGTGAAGCTGCTGTAAAAGCTGCTGAATTCATTAAATACGAAGGAGCAGGAACTGTAGAATTTTTGGTAGATAAACACAGAAACTTCTATTTCATGGAAATGAATACACGTATTCAGGTAGAGCACCCAATTACAGAACAAGTTATCGATTATGACTTGATTCGTGAGCAAATTATGGTAGCTGCCGGAATTCCAATTTCCGGAAAAAACTACTTACCGGAATTACACGCTATAGAATGTCGTATTAATGCTGAAGATCCTTATAATGATTTTCGCCCTTCACCAGGAAAAATTACTACACTTCATATGCCAGGAGGACACGGAGTTCGTTTAGATACTCACGTTTATTCAGGATATAGTATTCCGCCAAATTACGATTCGATGATCGCTAAATTAATTACTACGGCACAATCCCGTGAAGAAGCTATCAGCAAAATGCGCAGAGCTTTGGACGAATTTGTTATCGAAGGAGTTAAAACAACAATACCTTTCCATAGACAATTAATGGATGATCCAAGATATATTGCAGGAGATTATACAACTGCATTTATGGATACATTTAAAATGAAACCTATAGAAGAATAATATGAAGGCTGTCAATATCGACAGCCTTTTTTAGTTACATCATATATAAACCCGACAGGTTTTTAAAACCTGTCGGGTTTTGTTGTTTAAAATTTAAAGTAAACACATTTTGTGTATACTTTTTACACACATTATCAGGTAATTACACACTTTTTTAATTTATCGAATTTTGTCACATTCTTCTAAATGCCTTTAAAAACAGGCTTTTAACTATATTAAATGGTTATGATTTTGTTACGGCATAATAATTTCATTATCTAAAGCGTAAAACAACTATTAACTATTTTAAATATATACACATTATGAAAAATTTATTTCTATCAGCCGCAATCGTTTTGGGAAGTTTAACATCATTTGCTTCAACTTCGCCAATTTCAAATACAATCGTGAAAACAATTTCTATTGAAGAAGAATATACAGAAATTAAATTAGAAGAAGTACCGGCTGCAATTAACGAAGCTTTAAAAAAAGCATATCCGGATGCAGTAATTAACAAAGCATACAAAAACGAAAAATCAGAATATAAAATCGAAGTTACCGTAGGAGATAAAGTAGGTTCTCTTTTTGCTAATGCAGACGGATCATGGATTAAAAAATAATTTAAATAGGCTTTTATGTTTATTCAAATTAAGAATACTAAAATAAAATTAAGAATACTAAAATACAACTATTATGAAAAATCTATTTTTATCAGCCGCAATCGTTTTGGGAGGTTTAACATCATTTGCTTCAACTTCGCCAATTTCAAATACAATCGTAAAAGCAGTAACTATTCAGGATGAATATACTGAAATTAAAGTCGTAGAAGTTCCTGTTGCAGTTACAGACGCGCTTAAAAAAGCTTACCCGGATGCAGTGCTTACAAAAGCATACAAAAACACAAAATCTGAATATAAATTAGAAGTTGCCGTGGGTGACAAAGTAGGTTCTCTTTTTGCTAACGCAGACGGAACCTGGATTAAAAAATAATCCTCATTTACAACAGATTACTAAAATTAACGTTATTACTTAAAATATACTATTATGAAAAATTTATTTTTATCAGCCGCAATCATTTTGGGAGGTTTAACATCATTTGCTTCAACTTCACCAATTTCAAATACAATCGTAAAAACAGTTTCAATTCAGGACGAATACACAGAAATTAAATTAGAAGAAGTTCCGGCAGCAATTACAGATGCTTTGAAAAAAGCGTATCCGGATGCAGTACTTTCTAAAGCATACAAAAATGCAAAATCTGAGTATAAATTAGACGTTACTGTTGGAGACAAAGTGGGATCTCTTTTTGCTAACGCAGATGGATCATGGATTAAAAAATAAGTCGCATAACCAACGACTTCACTAAATATTATTACAACTAAAAAACTATATTATTATGAAAAAGTTAATCTTATCAGCGGCAATCGTTCTAGGAGGATTGTCTATGCAAGCAGGAAATACTGTAGTCACAAATTCAATTATTTCTTCAATCAATATTCAGGACGAATATAAAGAAATAGATGCCGTTCCGGCAGCAATTAAAACAGCTTTAGATAATGCTTATCCAGGTGTAAAACTTGAAAAAGCCTATATAAACGAAAAGAAAGAGTATAAAATTGAGATCTCTGTAAGAGATGTAAAATCTGTTGTTTACACTGATGCTCAAGGTAATATTCTTAAAAAATAATACAAATAACATCAACCCAATAAAACAATCACTATGAAAAAGTTACTATTATCCACAGCAATCGTTTTAGGAAGTTTAACTGTAAATGCAGCTACTGTTCCGTTAATAACAAATTCAATGAATCAATCAGTAACTACTCAGGATGAATATACTGAGGTTAGTGCTGATGCTGTGCCTGCCGCAGTAAAATCTACGGTTGAAAAATCTTTTCCGGGAACTAAACTTGAAAAAGCTTACGTAAACGAAAAGAAAGTATATAAACTTGAAATCTCAAAAGGAGATAAAAAGTATACTGTATTTACAGATGCTGAAGGAAATATCATTAAAAAATAATTATTATGAAAAAGATAGTCCTTTCAGTAGCGGTCGTTTTAGCAAGTTTATCCATATATGCAACCACCACTTTGCAATCTGAAATAATGAAAAGTGAAGTTACTATACAAGCCGAATATACCGAAATAAGTGCCGATGCAGTTCCTGCGGCTGTAAAAACAGCCTTGGAAACTGCTTATCCGGGAGCAAAATTGGTAAAAGCTTACATAAACGACAAAAAAGAATACAAACTAGAAATATCGGTAAAAGACCAAAAGGCTACTGTTTTTTCAGATGTCAATGGTAACTGGTTAAAAATATAATTAGGTGAATTAGATTTATGTTTTTGGTGAAAAAGAGATTGTTATAGAACAATCTCTTTTTTTTTGCAAAATTTTATGAAAATACAAGTTTAATAGTGTTATTTTAGCAAAAAAGTCCCTAAAAACAAATGCCAAAGATTTTATTAATAGAAGATGACATTTCATTTTGCAAATTATTAGAACGATTCCTAATAAAAAAAGCATATGAAGTAACTATTGCATTCTCAGCTGAAGAAGCGCGAACAGCTATCAAAAAAGAATCTTTTGATTTAATTTTGACAGATCTTCGTTTGCCTGATTCTGACGGCATTGGACTTATGACCGAATTTAAAAATTCGAACCCTGAAATCCCTGTAATTTTAATGACCGGATATTCAGATGTAAATACAGCGGTAAAAGCAATAAAAAACGGTGCTGCGGATTATATTTCAAAACCCTTCAACCCAGATGAGGTTTTACTTGTAATCACAAATGCCTTGCAAAGTGATGCAACAGCCGAAGAAACTCCAATAAAAGAAAAAAAAGTACCAAAGAAACCAATTACGTCTTTTGAAAATGAATTCGTAAGAGGAATTTCTGTTGCATCAAAAAAACTTTTAGACCATATTCATTTGGTAAGTCCAACCGATATGTCCGTTTTGATTATCGGCGAAAGCGGAACCGGAAAAGAAATCATTGCAAAAAGTATTCACCAGCAAAGCAACAGAAAAAATAATAATTTTATTGCTGTCGATTGCGGAGCGATTCCGAAGGAATTGGCGGCAAGTGAATTCTTCGGACATTTGAAAGGATCTTTTACGGGAGCTATTAGCGATAAAATGGGTTATTTTGAGGCCGCTAACGGAGGAACTCTTTTTTTAGATGAAATAGGGAACCTGTCTTACGAAAATCAAATACAGCTGTTAAGAGCGCTTCAGGAACGTAAAATTAAACCTGTTGGAAGCAATAAAGAAATAAACGTCGATATTCGAATTATTACAGCAACAAATGAAGATTTGCGTGAAGCCGTTAAAAACGGTGATTTTCGTGAAGATTTATACCATAGAATCAATGAATTTTCGATTCAGTCGCCATCGTTAACAGACAGGGGAGAAGATTTGATGGTTTTTGCCGATTATTTTCTGGAAAAAGCCAATCAGCAATTAAATAAGGAAATTATCGGTTTCTCGCCGGAAGTTGTTGATATCTTTCAAAAATACAGCTGGCCGGGAAATTTGCGTGAACTACAAAACTGCGTAAAGCGTGCTACATTATTATCCCGCGGAGATTATATAGAAAGCGATGTTTTGCCTGCTGAGTTTTTTCAAATTCAAAAACAAACTTCTAATAATGGAAATTTTTCCTTGTCAGAAAATGAAAAAGAAGCCATTATTCATGCCTTGTCAAAAGCGCAGAATAATAAATCGGAAGCGGCAAAATTGCTTAAAATTACCAGAAAAACACTTTACAATAAATTAAAACAATACAACATCGATTAAACGATTTCTTGTTGTAAAGATGTAAAAAGAGTTTGGGTTTTGGTTTTTAAATCTTCAAAAATGCTTTCTAAATCTTCATTTTCCAAATCTTTTCTTTCCATATTTTTCAGCATATTTCCAATTTCATTTGCCTGAATTTGTCTGAACATTGGAGCAATTCTATGCGCAATCGTATTAATTTCAGTAACATTTTGATTTGATATTGCTTTATCTAAAAGCAACAAATTTTCATTTGTGCTTTCAATAAATGACACGATAACATCATTTAAAGCTTCATTGTCATTTCCTAAAAATTCTTTCAAAGTTTCTAAAGAATAGAAATCAGAAGATACTTTGTCAGGTTCATTAAGAGCTACAATTGGCAAAGTGTTATTTTCTATAATATGCTGAATCGTTTCTAATAATACCTTTGGCGAATACGGTTTTTTAATCACAGTTGTAAATCCGGCGTCCGTGTAAACTGAAGAATCTAAATCAGTTCTTCCCGTAAGTGCAATTATCGGTTGATTTTTATAAGTGGAGAAATTATAACTTTTCAATTTTTTAACGAACACAAAACCGTCCATTTCAGGCATTTGAATATCAGTAATAATAAAGTCAAAAGCAGTGCTCGAAATTGCTTCCAACGCTTTTGTTGCCCTGTCAAAAGACAAAACAGTATGTTTTTCCTGTTTTAAAACGCCGCTTGTTAAATTCAGCAAATTAATATCATCATCAATTACAACAAAAGTGTATTTTTTATCGTCGGTAAAAACGGGCTTTTTAATTTCAGGAATTGCATTTTCGCTCGTATCAAACAATAACGGAAGTTGAATTTCAAATGTACTTCCCTTTCCAAAAGTGCTTTCAAGATTTAAATTACCGCCTAAAATTGAAATTATTTTTTGACAGATTGCTAATCCTAAACCGGTTCCGCCATATTTCTTTTCAATACTTTCATTGGCTTGGGCAAATTCTTCAAAAACCAATTGCTGATTTCCTTTCTCAATTCCTATTCCTGAATCTTCGATTGTTATGATAAAAAATGGTTCCTCAACATCTGCAAAAGCACTGATTTTTATAAAACCTTCTTCGGTAAATTTATAAGCGTTTCCAATAATATTGCTCAGAATTTGTTTTAAACGAAAAGGATCTCCAACAATTTTGGTGTTCAGTTTTTCATCAACATTAATAATCAGATCGATATCTTTTTGTTTATAAACTGTCTGAATATTTTTGGCAACATCTTCAATAATTTCCGGCAAATAAAACGGTACTTTTTCTATTGTAATTTTCCCCGCCTCAATTTGAGAGAAATCCAATAAATCCTGTACCAATTGCGAAATATATTCGGATGAATTTTTAATGTTTTTTACAAAATAAGACTGTTTTGTGTTTACATCAGAATTGCCCAAAAGTTCCGTATAACCAACAATTGTGCTCAATGGCGTTTTTAAATCATGACTTACTGTAGAAATAAGCTGTTCGCGGCTTTTTAGCAGATTTTTGGTTTTGAAATTGGCAATTTCAAGCTGCTTTTTATAAAGCTGGGATTTTGAATAATCGCTTACAATTAAAATTGAAAAAAACAAGGTTAAAACCAAACCAATAATTGCCGAAGCCGTAACAATTTCGTTAACTTTTTTTAATGATTTTTCTTTTAATGAATTGTTTTTAATAGAATTAATGATGATCTCTCTTTCGATAATTCGAAGTACTTTTCGAAGTTGTTCAGAGATTGCAATTTCATTTTTCAAGAGTTTATTCTCCTCAAAATTTAAAGATTCTTTTTTCTTTTCGGCCTTTAGTTTTACGTTGCTAAGCAGTTTTTTTGAATTGGCAAGAATCGAATCAGATGCTTGTTTGCTTAACGTATTCGTGCTGTCATCCGGAATATTCTGATTGAGATAATCAACATATTTCTGAAGCACATTTTTTTGATAACTTCCTAACTGGTTTGGGTTTTTGGTAAAATCCTGAAGTTCAAGTTTACGAAGTTTAAACTCCATTTTGGTAATTTCGTCAATAGCCGTATTTACAGAAACTTCGTCATCGGCTTTATTTTTTATGGTTTTTAATTGCTTGATATTATCTGTTTTTTCAGATAAAAGATATGTTACACTATCCAATAAAACTTTTTGATAATCTGTAGTAACAATTTGTTTTAAAGTGTCAATTCTTGATTTTAACGAATCTGTTTCAATAAGATAACTTTTAAAATCACTTTCAGAATTGGTCTGGATTGTTTTTCTGGCTAAACTTTCTGTTTTATAAACATTAGAAAAAAGCTTGCTGACTCTTAGAATTTTTGTTTTTTCGAAAGCAATTTTATCTTCGAGTTTATTATAAACCACATTTTCAGAATACAAAAACCACCCAACAGTAACAACCAATCCCAGCAAGGCAATATAACTGAAGAGCACTTTTATCGGCATATAACTTTTTTTACTCTCCATAGACTATGATTGCTGGTATTTTAAAATTCTAAGTATTGCAATTTATTTAAAATTTTCTGATTTTTAAATATAAAAGGCAATCAATATGTTATATAATTGTAATGAGTTTACAAAAAAGCCATCTATTTTTACAGATCAAAAAATCAATCTGCAAAAATAGACGGCTAATTTTATTTGTTTAATGGATTATAGCGTTTCGCTCAGCCATTTAAAAAATTCTCCTTGCCAAACCTGCGCATTTTGTGGTTTTAAAACCCAGTGATTTTCCTCAGGGAAATACAATAGACGGCTTTTGATTCCTCTTAATTGTGCCGCCTGAAAAGCCTCTTGTCCTTGTCCAATTGGCACACGAAAATCTTTTCCGCCCTGGATAATTAAAATTGGTTTATTCCAGTTTTGCACCAAAGTTGCCGGGTTAAAAGTAGTATACGCTTTTTGAGCAATTGCATTATCTTTTTCCCAATAAGCGCCTCCAAAATCCCAGTTGTTAAAGAAAACTTCCTCTGTAGTTCCCAACATACTTACCGTATTGAAAACACCATCGTGAGCAATAAAAGTTTTGAAACGGTCTTTATGAATTCCGGCTAAATAAAATACCGAATATCCGCCATAACTTGCACCAACACAGCCTAAACGAGCTTTGTCGACGTAGTTTTCTTTAGAAACATCGTCAATTGCCGAAAGGTAATCGTCCATAACCTGTCCGCCCCAATCCTTACTAATTTGTTCGTTCCATTCAACACCGTGTCCGGGCATTCCGCGACGATTTGGCGCCACAACAACATAACCTTTAGCAGCCATTAATTGAAAATTCCAACGGAAAGAATACGATTGAGTCAACGCAGATTGCGGTCCGCCCTGGCAAAATAACAAAGTTGGATATTTTTTAGAAGCATCAAAATTAGGAGGTAAAATTACCCAAACCAACATTTTTTTGCCATCAGTAGTCGTAACATAACGTCTTTCTGTTTTGCTTAATGCCAATGTTTTGTACGTTTCTGTATTTACATTAGAAAGTTGTTTCCAGGTATTTTTCTTCAAATTAAAAGAAAAAATCTCCGGCGCGTGATTCATATCATTTCTCGTAACAATAATATCGTCACCCGTAAAACCAACTAAATCATTTACATCAAAATCTCCATTTGTCAATTGACGAACCTGAATTGCAATTCTTGTTAATCCCGGAAAGTTTACCGTAAACAATTGTTTAGTTCCATCAACAGGAGCAACAAAATAAACGTTTTTGCCATCTTTACTCCAGATAAAATTATCTACAGTTCCGTCCCAATTTGCCGTTAAGTTTGTTTTGATACCTTTAAACTCAACAATAATGTCGTTTTTATCAGCCTCATAACCATCACGTTTCATTTGCAGCCAGGTTAAATTTCCTATTGGCGAAAATTGCGGCGCCGTATCGTAACCTAAATTATCTTCGGTTCTGTTAGTCGTTTTTTGAGTCTCTAAATTGTACTCATAAATATTGGTATTGGTCGAAATTGCATATTCAGTTCCCGCTTTTTTCTTGCATACATATAAAATGCTTTTTCCGTCAGGAGACCAGATATAATCTTCATCGCCGCCAAAAGGTTTTTGCGGACTATCAAAAGTTTCTCCTTTTAAAATGTCAATTCCCTTTGCACCATCTTTATTTTCTTTATAAAAAACGTGATTAAATTTCCCTTCATTCCACGTATCCCAATGGCGATAATCTAAACCGTTATAAATTTGCACATCTGATTTTTGAAGGTTCGGATAATAATCTTTACCTAAAACCTTGTCCAGTTTTACCTCTTCATTATACACTAAAAACTTTCCGTCAGGCGAAATATTTTTGTCTTTCAAAATTTCTTTCGTGTCTTTAATTTCAGTTGCATTTCCTCCGTTTACAGGTATTGTGTAAAATTTAGAATTTGACTTATTTTCTTCTACAGAAGGAGTTGAAACCTTAAAAACAACATTTTTTTCATCTTTCGAAAGTCCAAGTGCAGACACTCTTCCTAATTTCCATAACAATTCCGGTGACATCACATTTTGTCCGATAGCGTTTAAACTCATCATTATTAAGGTTGTAAATAAAACTTTTTTCATAATAAACTTGTAATTTTTGTGGAGCTAAAAGTACGACTATATTTTAGGAGTAAATGTTAAAAGATTTAAACCATATAAGTTATATATGTAATATCTTAATGTGAAAAAATATCTAAATATTAGAAAAATAAATCAGCATTAATCATTTTAACCTGTCACTAAAAAAATATTTTTAAATGAACTTACATACCTTATATGGTGAAAAAAAATCATTATTTTTATAAAAAATTGCCAAATGGATTTAAGTTACTGGGAACTGAAAAACTGGTTTACCAACATTGATTACACAATTGTTGGCAGTGGAATTGTTGGTTTACATGCCGCATTACGCTTGCGCGAAAGATTTCCGACTGCAAAAATTCTCGTTTTAGAAAAAGGAGCGTTGCCGCAAGGAGCAAGTACCAAAAATGCAGGTTTTGCCTGTTTTGGAAGTCTCTCAGAAATTTTAGAAGATTTAAATACTCATTCAGAAGAAGATGTTGTGCAGCTCATCGAAAAGCGTTGGCAAGGTTTGCAATTACTCCGAAAAAGACTTGGAGATGCAGCAATTGATTTTAAACCTCACGGCGGATATGAATTATTTTTGAAAGATGATGAAAGAGGTTTTAACGAAACGATAATGCGTTTGCCATTTATCAATGAGATTTTAAAACCAATTTTTAAAAGTGATGTTTTTGCCAAAGAAGTAGACCGTTTTGGTTTTGAAAACATTCACGAATATTTGATTTTTAATCCTTTTGAAGCACAAATCGATACCGGAAATATGATGCAGGAATTGCTGAAACAAGCCGTTGCTGCAGATGTTTTAATTTTAAACCAGCAAACCGTAACAGGATATTCAGATTTAGGAAATCATGTTGAAATTGCGTTGGGCGATTTTAGCTTTAAGTCTAAAAAAATACTTTTTGCAACAAATGGTTTTTCAAATGCTTTAACAAAAGGCGAAGTACAGCCGGCAAGAGCGCAGATTTTAATTACAGAACCCATTAAAAATCTGGATATAAAAGGAACTTTTCATTTAGATCGCGGTTATTATTATTTCAGAAATATTAACGACAGAATTTTACTTGGAGGTGGAAGAAATCTCGACTTTGAAGCAGAAAATACAACTGAATTCGGTCAAACCAAAATTGTACAAAATAAGTTGGAAGATTTACTTAAAAATGTAATTTTACCAAATCAGGAATTTCAGATAGCGCATCGTTGGAGCGGTATTATGGGAATTGGAAACAGTAAAAAACCGGTTGTTTCGCAACTGTCTGAAAACGTGTTTTGTGGAGTACGTTTAGGCGGAATGGGCGTTGCAATAGGAAGTTTAATAGGAACAGAATTAGCAGATTTAATATAATGGCAGTCAAAAAACCAGCACCAAAAAAAACAACAACCGCAAGCAAATCAAAACCGGCTTCGAAGAAAAAGACAAATCGTTCTTTTGGCGAAAAAGTAAAATGGTTTTTTATTAAATTATTTTTATGGTTCTTCGGACTCTCGATTGGATCTGTTATCTTTTTTAAATTTATTCCCGTGCCTTTTACGCCTTTAATGTTAATTAGAGCGATAGAAAATAAACTGGATGGAAAAGAAGTTTACTTTGATCACGATTGGGAACCGATTGATAAAATTTCGATGAATTTGCAAAAAGCCGTTATCGCCAGTGAAGACGGAACTTTTTTATCACACAATGGTTTTGATTTCAAAGCACTTCAAAAAGCATACAAAAGCAACGAACGCGGACGCCGAATTCGCGGTGGAAGTACGATCTCGCAGCAAACCGCCAAAAATGTATTTTTATGGCAGGGAAAAAGTTATTTCCGTAAAGGTTTAGAAGCTTATTTTACCGTTTTGATAGAAATTATCTGGGGTAAAGAGCGTATCATGGAAGTTTATCTGAATAGTATCGAAATGGGTGACGGAGTTTATGGTGCTTATGCCGCAACAGAACATTGGTATCGTCGCGACGCTTCGAGTTTAACACCAATGCAGGCTGCGGGAATTGCAGCTATTTTGCCAAACCCAAGAAAATTTAAAGCAACAGGATCTTCAAGTTATATAAACAGACGTAAGGAAAGAATTGTTCGTGAAATGCGCGCCGTTGGAAAAATAAATTATGATGGGAAGTAAAAAGAGCATTTTTGCATTCCTGATTTTATCGTCAATATTGACTTTTGGACAAGGAAGAACGAAAGAAATAGGGTTTATTACAGATAATGATTTATATACATCGTCTAAAAATGACATGTTTTATACGAATGGTTTAGAGCTTTTTTACCGATTTTTATCAAAGAACGAAAACGAAAAAATCAATAAAAAAATCACTGAGTTTCGAGTTGGACAATATATCTACAATCCAAGATATATCAATTACGAAGCCCGTGATCATAATAATCGTCCTTTTGCGGGTTATCTTTTTGCAGAAGCGGGACGAAGCTTTTTTTATAACAGTGAATCGGTTTTAAAAACAGATTTTCAGTTGGGTTATATGGGACCAAATGCTTTTGGACGAGAAACGCAGGAAGCATTTCATCATACTATTGGTTATAAAGAGGTTTTTGGCTGGGAACATCAGGTTCATAATGCATTGGGTATTCAGGCGCATGCTTTGTATTCGAAGAAATTATTTAAAAGTCATCCCAATGATTTTATAGATTTTAATTTTCAGTCAGAAGCAAATCTGGGAACTATTTTTACCGGAGTTTCCGCAGGGTTTTTAACCCGAATTGGGTTCAAGAAATTACTTCCAATTTACGATTCTAATTTACATGATGCTTCTGTAAGTTCTCAGGCGCAATACAATATTCGTGAGTTTTACTTTTACGCCATTCCAAGCGTCAATTACCAATTTTATGATGCTACAATTCAAGGAAGCATGTTTAGTAATACAAGTCCTGTAACTTTCGATTTGATTCCGTGGCGCTTCAATGCTGAATTTGGTTTAAAATACCGACATAATAACTTCAATATGTCGTATTCGTTTATTTATCATGGCAAAGAATTAAAAAGCTTTGAAATGATAGGATCTTTTTATGGCAGTATTCGCTTGGGGTATTTGTTGAAGTAGGTTTTTTTTAAGGTTCTAAGTTGCTAAGATTTCTGCTTCGACATGCTCGGTCATTGCTCGGAACGAAGCAATCTCGCTTGCTAAATCGATGATTAGATAATAGTGGAGTTGCTTCGATAGTGCGGATTTGTAATCCGCGCCCGCAAAGTGATCACAACGTAAATTAAAAAAGCCACTCCTTATATGTAGAAACAATTTTAAAAATTATTTCTATTTTGAAATTGCGATTAAAAAATTTACAACAAATACAATTAAAAGAACCAATCCAATAAGAAGGAATATAGTATCTTCTGTTGTACTAATGTTTTTTTTGGCTAATTGATAACGGTGAAATAACATTCCGATTTCGTATAAAAACAAAAAACCAATTAATGCCAGCAAACCATATATTTTGGCCAATCCGCCGCTTCCGCTAAATGCTCCTTCATGAGCAAACCAGCCAACAATTGCAGCCAAAGGAACGATTAGTAATGTTGATTTTATAACAAGCGGACTGCCTTTCCAAAACAATAATGCAATGAGAGCTAATATCGGAATTAATAACCAGCGTAATAATACAGTCATATTTTATAGTTTTATTTGAATTATAAAAATACAATAAAATAAAAAACCGTATCACAATAAAGTAATACAGTTTAGTAAATGGTTATTTTATGAATCAAAATCCGCGCTATCGGGTTTATTGTTTTGTATAGAATCCCGGTAAATAGCCTTTTGATTCCATTTTTTTCTCTGAGGATTTTACAAAGTTAAATCGAATTGTTGAACCTTGCATACTTTGACTAAAATCGACCACATACAAAGTAGAAGTAGAAGATATTTGTTGTGGATATGGATTGCTTGAAAATTTTGTTGTTTCCAGGCTAAAAGAAATCTGCTTTTCACTTTTTTTATTATACTTAATGTCGTGTTCAGTAAAAGTTAATGTTTCTCCGGCATCATTTTTCCAAGTTCCCTGAATCCAATTTGGAGGATTAAAAACATCAAAATCTTCTTCGTTTGAAGAACAGGAAGCAATAATATATAAGCTTAATATTAAAATTAATTTTTTCATTTTCTTAATTATTTGATTAAAAACGAACAAATGTAAGAAAATAAATATGAAAAAATATATTTGAACCTTTGTTAACCAAAAGTTTAACTTTTTATACCGATCACCTTCCCGATGGATTGAGATGCTCTAGACTTTTGTTTCGACCAATATAATACTGGATTTAGTATACTTGAGAATAAGAATAAGTGTAAAACATAGTTTGCAGAAATGAAAATACCCAAACATAAAGTTATGTTTGGGTATTTGTTTTTAAAATATTTGTGGAGAATATCGGATTCGAACCGATCACCTCTTGCCTGCCAGGCAAGCGCTCTAGCCAAATGAGCTAATCCCCCGTTTTGTTTTTATTCTTTGAGGACTCGAACTATCACCCTCCCGATCAGATCGGGACGCTCTAGCCAAATGAGCTAATCCCCCAAAGCGATAGCAAATAAAGTCAATTAATTTTCAAAAAACAAATTTCAAATCGCGTTCAGACGAAAATAGTTGGAAAACCGTAACTTTACGATCAAAACTATTTTTATGAGTTCAGAAAATCAAAACGGTTCTTTACAAACTACCTTTCAAAATACTGTTGCAACGTTGCAATTTGGTCATCCGGCGAGTAATTCTTTTCCACGTCAATTGTTGGATCGATTAACTGCCGAGATTAATTCTTTAAGCCTTAATGAAACTGTTTCGGTTATTGTTTTGCAAAGCGAAGGTTCGAAAGTTTTTTGTTCCGGCGCTTCGTTTGATGAACTTTTGGAAGTAGAAAATGAAGAACAGGGAACAGAGTTTTTCTCAGGTTTTGCGCATTTGTTAAACGCAATGCGAAATTGCTCTAAACTTATTATTGGCCGCGTTCAGGGAAAAGCTGTTGGCGGCGGAGTCGGAATTATAGCGGCTTGCGATTATGCTTTGGCAACACCCGAATGTGCCATAAAACTTTCAGAATTAGCAATCGGAATTGGTCCTTTTGTGATTGAACCCGCTGTTTCTCGTAAAATAGGAAAAGCCGCAATGGCTGAAATGACTTTGGCAGCGCACGAATGGAAATCGGCAGAATGGGCTTTGCAAAATAAATTATTCTCTGAAATTCACCATGCAGAAAATCTTGATAATGCAGTTGCAAGTTTCGCTCAAAAGTTGAGTTCCTACAATTCCGAAGCTTTGCAAGAAATGAAGAAAATTATTTGGGAAGGAACCGAATATTGGGAATCATTACTTTTAGAACGTGCAGCAATTACAGGAAAATTGGTTTTGTCTGATTTTTCAAGAAAAGCGTTGATGCAATTTAAGAAGTAAAGTTTTTAGTCTTAGTTTTGAGTTTTCAGCCTCAGTTTTCAGCGCGATAACTTAGTTTTGTCATTTCGACCAAAGAGAGAAATCGCACTTGTAAATCGACAAAGATTGGCGATTCTTGGCACGGAGTTTCTTGTGTGATTTCTCTCTTTGGTCGAAATGACAGATTAATCGATGTAATCTATGAAATCTGTGGCAAGAAAAACAACAAAAAAAGCAGATCTTAAATTAAATACAAATTAACGATGACTATTATTTCCTTATTCCAAAAAGTAGATGTTGCAGAGAAAATTAAAACCGCTCCTGATGGCAGTTATCAGATTGGAGTTTTGATCGGATCGTTTATTCCTTTCATTATTTTAATAGGAATTGCGTATTGGATGTATAACAGAGCCAAAAAAAGAGATGAAAACGGTTATTAATTTGTAAATTTGCAACCTAAAATTCAAATCGATGAGTAATATCAGAATTACAAAGCAATTTAATTTCGAAACCGGACATGCTTTGTACGGTTACGACGGAAAATGCAAAAACGTTCACGGGCACAGTTATAAATTATCGGTAACGGTTATTGGTTCGCCAATTACAGATCGATCGAATGTGAAATTCGGAATGGTAATCGATTTTTCGGATCTAAAGAAAATTGTAAAAGAAGAAATCGTCGATCAGTTTGATCATGCAACCGTTTTTAACGAAACAACACCGCATATCGAATTGGCAAATGAATTAAAAAATCGTGGACATCACGTAATCTTAGTCGATTATCAGCCAACAAGCGAAAATATGGTAGTCGATTTTTCGAAAAGAATTATTGGACGCTTGCCTGAAAGAATCTCACTTCATTCACTTAAACTTCAGGAAACAGAATCTTCATTTGCAGAATGGTATGCATCTGATAATTTGTAAATAGAAAAAAGTTATATGTAAAAAGTCATATGTAAAAAGTGAAAAGTAAAAGTTATATGTAAAAAGTGAAAAGTAAAAGTTTCTGGAATTCTGTTTATATTCCTTAATTGACAACTCACATTTCACAAACCACATTTCACAACTCACAACTCACAACTCACATTTTCACAACCCACATCTCACAATACATGAAAAAAGTATATTTTGCTTCTGATCAGCATTTTGGTGCTCCCACTCCGGAATCGAGTTTGCCGCGCGAACAAAAATTTGTTGCCTGGCTGGATGTTATTAAACAAGATGCAGAAGCTATTTTTTTATTAGGTGATTTATTCGATTTTTGGTTCGAGTATAAAACCGTCGTTCCAAAAGGTTTTGTTCGTGTTTTAGGTAAACTGGCAGAAATTCGCGATAGCGGAATCCCGATTTATTTTTTCGTTGGAAATCATGATTTATGGATGAATGATTATTTTCAAACCGAATTGAATATTCCGGTTTATCATGATAATAAAGAATTTACTTTTAACGGAAAAACCTTTTTAATTGGTCATGGTGACGGAAAAGGTCCTGGAGATAAAGGCTATAAAAGGATGAAAAAGGTATTTACAAACCCGTTTTCAAAATGGCTTTTTCGTTGGTTACATCCAGATGTTGGCGTAAGTTTAGCGCAATATTTATCAGTAAAAAACAAACTGATTTCTGGTGATGAAGATGTAAAATTTTTAGGCGAAGAAAACGAATGGCTGGTTTTATACGCCAAACGCAAACTTGAAACTAAACACTACAACTATTTCATTTTCGGACATCGTCATTTGCCAATGATAATTTCCGTTGGCGAAGAATCAAAATATGTAAATCTGGGCGACTGGATTGGTTATTTTACCTATGGTGTTTTTGATGGCGAAACCTTCGAACTTCAAAAATTTGAACAATAATTACTTTTTATTATTTGGATATACAGCAATTTTATGCGTTCTAAGAATATAATTCGACTTCTTTTTTGTGTTTGATACCTGAAAAGCAATCGCATTCGACATTTGTTTCGGCATATGACATTCGACACAATTGTTTGCCAGCGCTTTTCCCGCTGTAGTTTTTAAAGTCATTTCGCTATGCTTCGTTTCCTGATGGCAGCTCATGCAAATTTTAGAATAAGAAACAAGTTTCTCAGAAGCATTTTCATGCGGATTATGACAAGTCATGCAATCCATCGTTTCACTTTTCTTAAAACATTTACTCTGAGACAATAATCCTAATTGATTTCCGTGTACATCATAATGAGTGCTGTCGCTCGATGAAGGAGTTGCCCTAAAATAATCATTAAGATTGTCTCCCGGTTTAAATTGAAAACGAGATTTCAACTTCATTTTATCATTTCCGGAATGGCATAATGCACAAGCATCTATTTTTTGCTGTCTTGTAAACTTTTTAAAAGAGACAATATTTTGGGCTATTTTTAAATCAGGAAATTTCAAATGTGTCTTTACATGTTCTTTCGCCGGTCCGTGGCAGCGTTCGCAATCAATACCATAAACCAAAGTTCTTTTATCTGTAAAAGTCTCCGCATCCATAGTCATTGATGTAATTTTATCTGAGCTTGTATTTACAAATTGACTCGCAATATTCGAACTGTGGCAAGCGTAACATTCCTTAGCTATTTCTCTGGTAAAGTTAGGTTCGTTTGCGGGAAATCCCGGACTGGTTGCCCAGCTGTTTAATGATTTGTAGTAAGAAACAGGAAGTTCGTAAGTATAATGATTTTTCCAGTAAACGCTCGTTTGCGCATGTTTGGTTCCAAAAACAATATCATAAGGATGCGCTTCGACTTCCTTTCCGTTTTTATATAAAACCTGATACAAACTATCGTCACGTTGCTCCATGACTAATTTGGTGTTTTTGTCATAGATAAAAGTATTGTTTTGTTTAAAATTACCCAAAACATTTTCTAAAGTAGCGGGAGCAGTTGCCTTAAAATGCGAACTGTGAAAAGCCGTTTCATATTGTACTTTGTGACATTCAATACAACTTTCAGATCCGGCATAATCAGTTCCGCGCGGATCAATATAATTGTCAGATTCATTTTTGCAGCTTGATAAAACAACTGCTATAACTAAAAAGGCAAAAAGTACTCTAAATTTTTTCATTATTGTAAATATACTTTTTTCTGAATAAATTCAAAATATATTTAGATAATGAAAAAATGATGTTAAATTATTTAGATTAATTCTTAATTCATTCCCGCGCCATAAACATATTCGTCAAGGTCAATTCTAAACAAAGAACCTTCAACTAAATCTTTTATGGATTTTAATTCTGTCATCGAAACAGCAAGATCTATAGCAGAACAAGGCGTTTTTAATAAAAATTTATGGCAGGAATATTTTAATTCGCAAGCATCACAACAAGCATTTTCGATTAAACTATCTTCGATTAAATCGCAAAAATGATTCAGTTCCTGAACCGTAAAATAAAAACCGGTTTCTTTAAATACCAATTGAACTTTGTCAGTTATCGTTTCATTTTCCTTTTTCCAGTAAAAAGCAATTCCAAAATTGTTGTGGTATAATTGTTCAATTTCTCTCATTACAAATCCTTTTGTTTCAACAAATATAAATATTATTTATATTAGTTCTAAATAAAAAATCATAAAAAAGATATTTTTTGAATCATACAAATGATAAAAATTATTCCATATTTTGATGATCTTCCATATCTTTTTGAAGATCCAGATTTCTAAAAGTAGGCGATTTTATTCCGAAACCTAAAACGGTTAATAAAGTCATGCTTCCGCCAAAAACTACTGAAGTTACAGTTCCCATTAATTTTGCCGTTAAACCACTTTCAAAAGCACCTAATTCATTAGAAGATCCAACAAACATAGAATTTACCGCTGCAACACGTCCGCGCATATGATCAGGAGTTTTAAGCTGTAAAATCGTTTGGCGAATTACAACTGAAATTCCGTCCGCAACACCGCTTAAAAATAAAGCCACAACCGATAACCAGAAAATAGTTGAAACTCCGAATAAAATAATACACAATCCAAAAATGAAAATGGCAATTAAAAGTTTCATTCCCGCTTTTTTATACAATGGAACATAAGCAGAAATCAGCATCGTAATAAAAGCACCAATTGCCGGAGCGGCTCTTAAAACACCAAAACCTTCGGGACCAACTTTTAAAATATCCTGAGCAAAAACCGGTAATAAAGCAACGGCGCCACCAAAAAGAACCGCAACCATATCAAGCGAAAGAACGCCTAAAATGGTTTTATTGTTGAATACAAACTTGATTCCTTCTTTTAAACTTTCCATAACCGGCTCGCCAATTTTTGGATTTAGAATTGGTTTTTTTTCGATTTGCGATAATGCAATTAAAGAGAAAACAGAAAACCCGACAACAAGACACATTGACCAGTGAACACCAATCCAGTTAATTGAGAATCCAGCCACCGCCGGACCCATTACGGCTCCAATTTGCCAAACCGAACTACTCCAGGTTGCCGCATTTGGATATACTTTTTTAGGAACAATTAAAGATAAAAGAGAGAAAATAGTCGGACCTAAAAAAGCACGAACCAATCCGCCTAAAAATACCAAAAAGTAAATCGAATATAAAATTACATTTGCTGATAAATCGCCTACTACTTTTGGCCATGTCAATAAAAACAGTCCAAAACTAATGACAGAAAAACCTAAAATACATTTTACCAACAATCCTTTTTTCTCTCTTTGGTCAACAATATGTCCCGCAAACAAAGCCATTGATACAGCCGGAATTACTTCCATCAAACCAATAATTCCAAGAGAAAGCGGATTTTTTGTTAAGCTGTAAACTTCCCATTCGATAACAATAAACTGCATCGACCAGGCAAAAACCATGGCAAAACGCAATAGTAAAAAAACATTAAATTCTCTATAACGAAGTGCCTGATATGGGTCGTTTTTCTTTTCTTTATTTTTCATTTGTTCTAATATCTTTAAGCATTAGTTGAGTCGAAACGTTTCCGTTCCATTCGTTTTCAGCCAGAGAATAAGCCAGCTGAAAAGCATTTTGATTTTTTGTAATGTCTATTTTTTTACCTAATCCAAAACCAATTGCCGCAATTCCATCTGTCCCGAGGCTTCGGGATTGCTTGACAAAAAGCCTCAAATGTTCTTCGTCTGCGCCCAAAGTTTTAGCATAACCAGTATCTTTTACATCGGAAGTCATAAAAACAGGCGTCATATTTTGTGGACCAAAAGGCTCGAATTGTTTTAAAATCCTGATGAGTTTTGGTGTAATATCCGTAAAGTTGATCTCAGCATCAATTTCGATTTCCGGAGTTCGCATTTCCGGTAAAATAGTCGCTGAAACCTGTTTTTCGAAAGCCTCTTTAAAAGTTTTATAATTCTCTGCTTTTAAAGTCATTCCTGCTGCATACATATGACCTCCAAATTGTTCCAAATGCTCAGCGCATGCATCCAAAGCATTGTAAACATCAAAACCTTTTACAGATCTTGCCGAAGCCGCATATTTATCACCGCTTTTAGTAAAAACCAAAGTCGGTCGATAATAGGTTTCAATTAATCTCGAAGCCACAATTCCAATAACACCTTTGTGCCAGTCTTCCTGAAAAACAACAGTAGAAAAACGATCTTCTTCCTGATTTTCTATTATTTGCTGAAAAGCTTCTTTCGTAATTCTCTTGTCTAAATCTTTTCGATCTGAATTGTATTGTTCAATTTCTGACGCAAATTGCTGCGCTTGTTCAAAGTTAAATTCCGTCAGTAATTCAACCGCATGATTGCCATGTTTAATTCTTCCCGCTGCATTTATTCTTGGCGAAATGATAAAAACGACATCTGTAATATCTAAAGTTTTCTTTTTTATCTGATGTACCAAAGCTTTAATTCCAGGTCTTGGATCTGAGTTAATAACCTGTAATCCAAAATAAGCCAAAACCCGATTTTCACCCGTAATCGGAACAATATCTGCAGCGATTGCCGTAGCGACCAAATCCAGATACGGAATAAAATCTTCAATAGTTTCATTTCGATTTTTCCCCAATCCCTGAATTAATTTAAAACCAACTCCGCAGCCGCATAATTCGTCATAAGGATAATTGCAATCTTCTCTTTTCGGGTCTAAAATCGCAACTGCATCCGGAAGAAATTCTCCGGGTCTGTGGTGATCGCAAATAATAAAATCGATGTTTTTTTCTTTAGCGTAGGCGATATGATCAATAGATTTAATACCGCAATCGAGCGCAATAATTAGCGAAAAACCGTTATCATCGGCAAAGTCAATTCCTTTGTAGGATATTCCGTAACCTTCGTCATAACGATCGGGAATATAAGTGGCAATATTTGGATAATGAGATTTTAAATACGCAGAAACCAAAGAAACAGCCGTTGTTCCGTCGACATCATAATCGCCAAAAACCAAAATGTTTTCTTGATTTTCAATCGCCAATTCAATTCGCGAAACCGCTTTATCCATATCTTTCATCAAGAACGGATCGTGAAGATGTTCTAATGAAGGACGAAAGAAATTTTTAGCATCGTCAAAAGTTTCAATGCCACGCTGAATCAAAAGTGTGGCTACAAAATCTTCTACATTTAAGGCTTGTGCCAAATGTTTGATTTTATCTTCAGAAGGTTTTGTTTTTAATGTCCAACGCATTTTTTATTGTAGATTTTTGATCTTAGATTTTAGACTGAAAAAATCTGAAATCGTTTAATCTGATGTATATTTTTTATTGCCACAGATTAAAGGATTTTAAAAGATTTTTTATCTGTTTTAATCTTCAAAAGTATTCGGCATTACCTTTGTCAAAGTTTAAAACCTTGACAAGGTTTCTAGGATTCAGATTTAGGATCAGGCAGAATTCAGGAAATCTAAAATCAATCCTGAAGCCTCGGGACTAAAATCTGAAATTATTTTGCTTCTAAAGCATTTCCTTCAAACTGAATTCCGTCCCAGCCTAAGTTGATGAAATTTCTAATGTTTTGGTGATTTGTTCCGTTTGGATCTTTTAAAACTTCTTCGAAATAAAAAGCTCCAAAACACGCCAAAGTTTCTTCTTTAGTTAAGTTTTGCAGTTTTGCGAAAGAAAATAATTTACAAGAACCCGAGTTTTCTCCGGCTGTATTATATTGTGTTCCGTTTTGAAAAGCAGTTGGCGTGAAGTTGTAATTTTCTTCAATTACTGCAATAGTTTCAGGAAATGTTATTTCGTTTGGAATTTGTTTTACTTTTTCTAAAAAGGCTTGAATGCTCATATTGTTGGATATTAGTTTTTTTGCCACAGATTACATGATTAAAATGATTTTTTTTCGCCACGAATTTCACGAATTTCCACTAATTAAATTTGTGATAATTTGTGCCATTCGTGGCGGACTTTTTTAATAATCTGCGAGAATCTTTTTAATCTGTGGCATAAATATTTTAATCTTCTTCTTCTTCTTCTGGTTCATCCTTCGAAAACTTACTTTTCTTAGGTTCTTTTGTTATTGTTTTTCCGGCAACTACAACGACGATTTCGCCGCGTGGTGCAGTTTTTTCAAAATGTGTTAATACTTCTCTTGCGGTTCCGCGAACATTTTCTTCGTGTAATTTTGATAATTCACGCGAAACACAAACTTGTCTGTCTTCTCCAAAATACTGTATAAATTCGACTAAAGTTTTAACGAGTTTATGTGGCGAAACGTATAAAATCATCGTTCGGGTTTCTTCGGCTAAAGCCAAAAACCGAGTCTGGCGTCCTTTTTTATCAGGCAGAAAACCTTCAAAAATAAACTTATCATTTGGTAATCCGCTGTTGACCAAAGCGGGAACAAAAGCAGTTGCGCCGGGTAAACATTCAACTTCGATTTTATTTTCGACACAAGCGCGCGTTAATAAAAATCCGGGATCAGAAATTGCCGGAGTTCCTGCATCTGAAATTAAGGCGATAGTTTCGCCGGCTTTCAAACGTGCAATTAAATTTTCGGTTGTTTTATGCTCGTTGTGCATATGGTGGCTGTGCATGTGCGTACCAATTTCAAAATGCTTCAACAATTTACCACTCGTTCTGGTATCTTCGGCAAGGATTAAATCGACTTCTTTCAGAATCCGAATGGCACGAAAAGTCATATCTTCAAGATTGCCAATTGGCGTTGGAACGATATATAATTTAGACATATTTTTTTATGTGAATGTAAAATGAGAGATGTGAAAAGTTAAGCGAATTTTTTCTCTACAATTCCCAGAAAACGTTCTGCGTAATCGTCCTTGCCTTCCCAATTATTATAATCCGGTTTTACCATATTTTCGATAAAATCCAATGCTTCACTATAAGAATCAAAAGTTAGTAATTGGTTTAAAACACGGCTGTAATCTTCTGTGCTATTTCCGAAAAGATTTTTGGTAAAAGCGATTCTGTCATTTAAATCGATATGAAAACCTTTTGCCAGTTTCTCGTTTAACGGAACGGCTTTTGGTTTTGAAGATTCTATAGTTGCTGTTTCGCCAACCGTTTTTGTTTCTTTAAATTCGTTTATTGACGGCGTTGGAGTAGAAGGGACATTGTCAAAACTATCTACTTTTACAAATTGAGCATCAGCATAATTCACACCCAAAATATCCTCAAATGAAATGTGAACCGGATTTGATTTTGTCGAAGTTTCAGCTTTTTTGTCTTCTTTTATTTCCTCTTTTATTTCTTCCTTATCTAATTCAAAAGCAGGTTTAAAATCAGGAATTGGTTTTGATTCGCTAATGGTTCTGAAATAAAGCTCTGTAGCCGTTTCTTTTTTCTCCTCAGCAATAGGCTCCTCAATTTTTTCAACTATAGGTTCCTCAATTTTTTCTGCAATTGGTTCAGGAATATCTTCCACCACAGTTTCCTGAATTGTTTCTTCGGGAATTTCAGCAACTATTTCTTGCGGAGTTTCTTCTACAATTTGAGGTTCAGGCGTAACTTCTGCTTCAATTACAGTTTCCTCAATGACAGGCAGAAGAATTTCGTCAGCTTTAATTTCTGCAGGAAGATTTTCTTCTTTATCAAAAATAGTTTCTAGTTTAGATTCTATTTCGCTATATCCAATAGTTGGTTTTACATCGTCGAAATTTTCGTCTACGAATTTTAAAACAGCTAACTTCTCATATAATTTCTGTGTTTCAAGATATAATTGATTGATATCGGATTTATTTTTAAGCTTTAAAATTCGATGTGCAATGCTGATTAAATCGGCTTCCAATTTTTTTTTCATAACTGTTGAAATTATAGTGAATAGGATATTTTTAATATATTCTGTATTTTGAATGTCTTTATTTGTGAAGGAAAATACGCAGAACTATTTTTATTTCTGTTAATAAGCATTTGCGAATCTTCGATTTGATAAAAATTTTCTATTTTTGAAAAAACGTAAAGCATCAAAATTTTGCGTCAATTTATTACCAGTACAAAGTAATAAAAACTATTCATCTTTAAAGGTAGAAAAATACAAAATGTTTCTCGAAAATACAGTAAATCACAAAGAACAATTTGGTTGGATTGAAGTTATTTGTGGATCAATGTTTTCGGGTAAAACCGAGGAGTTAATCCGCAGATTAAAACGTGCTCAATTTGCCAAACAAAAAGTCGAAATTTTCAAACCCGCTATTGATACCCGCTATCATGACGAAATGGTAGTATCGCATGATTCCAACGAAATTCGTTCAACTCCGGTTCCTGCTGCAGCCAATATTGCTATTTTAGCTCAGGGCTGCGATGTTATCGGCATTGATGAAGCGCAGTTCTTTGATGATGAAATTGTTACCGTTTGTAATGATCTCGCAAATCAGGGAATTCGTGTGATAGTTGCCGGACTTGATATGGACTTTAAAGGAAATCCTTTCGGACCAATGCCGGCGCTTATGGCTACTGCCGAATATGTAACGAAAGTTCACGCTGTTTGCACCAGAACGGGAAATCTTGCCAATTATAGTTTCCGTAAAACGGATAATGATAAATTAGTTATGCTTGGTGAAACCGAAGAATATGAGCCGCTAAGTCGTGCTGCCTATTATAATGCAATGAAAAAAAGCCAGGAAAAGTAGATTTTAAATTTTATTTATGCCATAATAAATGATGCAGAAAAACCAAAGTAAAAGAAAACAGAATATATTACTATTCATTGGAATTGGAATTGCGGTGACTTTAGCTGTTTATTTTCAGGTTTATCTTTCAAAAAGTAAACATGAAATAAAAACTGAAATCACCGAATTAGTGACAAAATATAATAAAAATTGTCCGTTGACAATTCAGGAAGGCATTCGTTTAGATAGTGTCACTTTGCCTAATTTGCCGGACGAAGATGTTGTTCAGTATAATTTGACCTTGATTAATGTAGAAAAAGAAACTGCGGAGATTAATGTAATACACAATGAAATTGAAAAAAGTTTATTAAGTACAGCCAAAGCAAATCAGGGACTTCAGGTTTTTAGGGACAATGATTTTTCATTGATTTATAATTACTACGACAAAAAGAAAGTTTTTTTATTTAAAGTAAAGATATTGCCGGATCAGTATAAATAATTAAAAGGTTCGCTTATAATAAAATAAACCCGACAGTTTTTAAAACCTGTCGGGTTTGCTTTTAGATTTTCTTTCTCATTCTTGCCACTGGTATATCAAGCTGTTCGCGGTATTTTGCAATGGTTCTGCGTGCAATGGGATAACCTTTTTCTTTTAAGATATCTGCTAACTGATCGTCTGGTAAAGGTTTCTTTTTATCTTCTTCTTCAATTGTATTTTTAAGAATCTTTTTGATTTCTAAAGTTGAAACATCTTCTCCCTGATCGTTTTTCATTGCTTCAGAGAAAAATTCCTTGATTAGTTTCGTTCCGTATGGTGTTTCAACATATTTACTGTTAGCAACACGCGAAATAGTCGAAATATCCAAACCAACCATATCGGCAATGTCTTTTAAGATCATTGGTTTTAGTTTCGTTTCATCGCCATCAAGAAAGTATTCTTCCTGATAATGCATAATCGCATTCATGGTTACAAAAAGTGTTTCCTGACGCTGTCTAATCGCGTCAATAAACCATTTTGCAGAATCAAGTTTTTGTTTGATAAACTGAACTGCGTCTTTTTGAGCCGATGATTTATCACGGGAATCTTTATACGTCTGCATCATTTCCTGATAATCCTTAGAAACGTGCAGAGAAGGAGCATTTCTTCCGTTTAAAGTCAGTTCAAGTTCACCGTCAACAATTCTGATGGCAAAATCAGGAACTACATTTTCAGTAACTTTATTATTTCCGGTATAAGATCCTCCCGGTTTTGGGTTTAGTCTTTCGATTTCGTGAATTGCTTTTTTTAGCTGTTCGTTCGAAACGGCGTATTTTTGAAGCAGCTTATCATAATGTTTTTTGGTAAAAGCATCGAACTGATTTTCGATAATATCAATTGCCAAATCAACATATTCCGTTGGCGTTTTGTGTTTTAATTGTAATAATAAACATTCCTGCAAATCACGCGCTCCAACTCCCGAAGGTTCAAGTTCGTGAATAACATGCAGCATTTTTTCGACCATTTTCTCATCCGTATAAATACCCTGAGTAAAAGCCATATCGTCGACCATATCGGCAACGCTTCTGCGGATGTAACCCATATCATCAATACTTCCAACAAGGAATTCCGCGATTTCGCGTTCTTCATCATTCAAAATAAAAGTATTTAACTGATTGATTAAATCCTGATGAAAACTAATTGGCGAAGCAAAAGGTGTTTCGCGTTCTTCGTCTTCACTATAATTATTCACCTGAGTTTTATAATCCGGAGTATCATCGTCGCTTAAATATTCGTCGATATTAATGTCATCTGCTTCAATTCTGTCAGATTCTGCATCATCATAATCGTCGTAATCTTCATTAGCAAATTCATCAGCTTCGTATTCGTCTTCTTTACCGGCTTCTAACGCCGGATTTTCGTTCATTTCTTCTAATAAACGTTGCTCAAAAGCTTGCGTAGGCAATTGAATTAACTTCATCAGCTGAATTTGCTGTGGAGATAATTTTTGGGATAATTTTAAATTTAAAAATTGCTTTAGCATTTATCTTTGTTAAAAGTTTCAAGTTTCAAGTTTCAGGTTGCTGAACGTTCAACAACTGAAACTTGAAACCTGAAACAAATTTTATAACTATTTTTTAGAATTCTGCATTTCCAGGAGTTCTCGGGAAAGGAATTACGTCTCTAATGTTTGTCATTCCGGTTACAAACAATACCAAACGCTCAAATCCTAAACCAAAACCTGCGTGCGTTGCAGAACCAAATCTTCTGGTGTCTAAATACCAGTATAATTCTTCTTCATCGATGTTTAAGGCTTTCATTTTTTCAACCAAAACATCGTAACGCTCTTCTCTTTCAGATCCGCCAACGATTTCTCCAATTCCAGGGAAAAGAATATCCATGGCACGAACAGTTTCTCTGCCAGGCTCTGTGTTATCGTTCAAACGCATGTAAAACGCTTTTATGTTTGCCGGGTAATCGTATAAAATTACCGGACATTTAAAGTGTTTTTCTACTAAATAACGTTCGTGTTCTGATTGTAAATCAGCTCCCCATTCTTCAATGATGTAGCTAAATTTTTTCTTTTTATTTGGAGTTGAATCTCTTAAAATATCAATTGCTTCTGTATAGGAAACACGTTTGAAGTTGTTCTCCAAAACGAAATTCAATTTCTCTAACAAAGCCATTTCGCTTCTGTCAGCCTGAGGTTTTGATTTTTCTTCTTCTAAAAGTCTACCCTCCAAAAATTTCAAATCATCCTGACAATTGTCTAATGCATATTTAATTACATATTGAATAAAATCTTCAGCCAAATCCATGTTGTCATCCAAATCGTTGAAAGCAACTTCCGGCTCGATCATCCAAAACTCGGCAAGGTGACGGGAAGTATTTGAATTCTCTGCTCTAAAAGTTGGTCCAAAAGTATAAATCTGACCCAAAGCCATTGCAAAAGTCTCCCCTTCTAATTGTCCCGAAACCGTTAAGTTCGTTTCTTTTCCAAAGAAATCTTCTTTATAATTTACTTTTCCGTCATCGGTTCTTGGTGTATTGTCAAATGGCAAAGCCGTAACTTTAAACATTTCTCCCGCACCTTCAGCATCAGAACCTGTAATAATTGGCGTATTTACGTAAACAAAACCTTTCTCTTGAAAATATTTATGAACCGCAAACGATAATACCGAACGCACACGCATAATGGCTCCAAAAGCATTTGTACGAACACGTAAATGTGCATTTTCACGTAAAAATTCAAGTGAATGTTTTTTAGGCTGCATTGGGAATTTCTCTGCATCAGAATCTCCAAGAATCTCCAGTTTCTTAACCTGAATCTCATATTTCTGACCAGCACCTTTACTTTCAACCAAAGTTCCAAATACAGAAACCGCAGCTCCCGTAGTAATTCTTTTTAAAGTTTCTTCCGGTGTATTTTCAAAATCAACAACACATTGTATATTATTAATGGTAGAACCGTCGTTAAGAGCAATGAACTGATTATTTCTAAAAGTTCTCACCCATCCTTTTGCATTAATCTCCTGAAGCGTCGTCGTACTGTTTAATAAGTCTTTAACTTTTGTGTGTTTCATTTTATATATAATATTGAAATTAAATTATTTGTTGTGTAATAACTGCAAATATAAACGATAATAATTGAAATTAGAAGCTGTTTTTCTGCACCCGAGCCTGAAAGTGCGAATTGGCGAAGCAATCCGCTATATCTTTTTCTTACTAAATACGTAAGAAAAAGAATACTCCCGAAGTTTCGGAATGACAAGTTATGTTTTGAACTTTGACAAATGTTCCAGCTATCAATTCGTTCTAATTAGTGAAATTCGTGTTTCCTTCCAATCCTTCCAAATCCTCTTTCTTAGCTTTTTTCTTTTCAAAAGTCAAAACCAAAGCAGGTAAAACCAATAAATTCGCAAACATTGCAAACGCCAATGTACATGAAATTAATCCACCAAGCGCAATTGTGCCGCTAAAGCTTGAAAGTGTGAAAGTCGCAAATCCTAAAATCAAAACGATAGAAGTATAGAAAGTACTAATTCCCGTTTCTCTCAAAGCGCTGAAAACAGATTTTTTGACTTTTCCATTGCTTTGTATTAAGTCATGTTTGTATTTCGCCATAAACTGAATTGCATTATCAACCGAAATTCCAAACGCGATACTGAATACTAAAATTGTCGAAGGCTTCAACGGAATTCCGAAATAACCCATTAATCCAGAGGTAATGCAAAGCGGTAAAACATTTGTGATTATTGATGCAAAAACCATTTTAAACGAACGGAATAAATACAGCATTAATCCGGCAATAACCAAAATAGCAAAAATCAATGATTCAATTAAATTGTCTACCAAATACGATGTTCCTTTCTGAAAAACCAATGCTTTTCCGGTAACGGTAACTTCATAACGATCAGAAGGGAAAATTTCATCAATTTTAGCATGAAGTTTTTTCTCTACTTTCGCCATTTCATCCGTACCAATATCTCTCATAAAAGTTGTGATTCGGGCATATTGTCCCGTCGAATCAACATAACTTTTCATCAAATTATCTTTGCTGTTTTTTGTTGCATTTTTAGCATAACTTAAAATAAAAGTCTGCTCCTGCGATGTTGGCAATTGATAATATTCAGGATTTCCGTTATAAAAAGCCTGTTTCGAATATTTAACCAGATTCACCACAGAAACCGGTTTTGATAATTCCGGCATACTTGCAATTGTACTTTGCAATTCATCCATTTTGCGCATTGTCGATAATTTCATAACACCTTTTTTATGTTTGGTGTCAATCATAATTTCCAATGGCATAACTCCGTTAAATTCTTTTTCGTAAAATAAAATATCTTTAAAGAAAGAAGCACTTTTTGGCATTTCACCAATCAAACTTCCCGAAACTTTCATTTGCGAAACCCCAATAACGCTGAATAATAAAAGCAAACCGTAAATGGTATAAATTACTTTTCGTTTGTTTCTTACCACATTTTCAACAAAATCCAATAAAGTCGAAATGTATGTTTTTGTTAAGTGATATAAATGTTTTTCGCCTGGAACCGACATGAAACTGTATACAATTGGTACAATTAAAAGCGTCAGTAAATAAACCGAAATCACGTTGATTGAGGTTACCAAACCAAACTCAAAAAGCAAATCATTGCCTGTAATCATAAACGTTGCAAAACCCATTGCCGTTGTTAAATTCGTCATTAAAGTCGAAACTCCAATTTTTGAAATAATACGCTGCAAAGCTTTTGCCTGATTGTTATGAAGTTTAATTTCCTGCTGGTATTTATTAATCAGGAAAATGCAATTCGTAATACCAATTACAATAATTAATGGCGGAATAATAGCCGTTAAAATCGTGATTTTATAATGAAATAATCCAAGTGTACCAAACGACCAGATTACCCCAACAATTAAAATACAGATTGAGATAAATGTTGCTCTGAACGAACGGAAAAAGAAAAAGAAAATCAAAGAAACAGTAAGCAAAGCCGCGCCAATAAAAAGTGCAATTTCACCTTTCATATTGTCTGCATTGATCGTTCTGATATATGGCATTCCGGAAACTTTCAGGTCGATTCCGGTTGTTTTTTCGAATTTATCGATTTTTGGAACCAGATTTTCAAGAATAAAAGTCTTTCTTCCGGCAGTATTTACCAGCTTTTTGTTGATATAAACTGCAGAACGAATACTTCCGCTTTGTTTATTGAACAATAAACCTTCATAAAAAGGTAGATTATGAAATAAATCGTATTGTATCTTTTTTAGATATTCAGGATCAGTTGCTTTACTTTGATCTATGAACGGACTTAAAACAAATTTTTCGTTAACGGTGTCTTTTTCCAGTTTCTTTAAATCATTCAAAGAAACTACTAAATCAACTTCTTTAGAATTTTTCAAACCTGTCATTAACTCATTCCAGGCAGCGTAATTTTTTGGCGTGAAAAACTTAGGGTCTTTAAAACCAATCACGACAAGATTTCCTTCTTCGCCAAATTTGTCAAGAAATTTTTGATAATCCTTATTTGCAATATGGTTTTTAGGAAGTAAGTTGGCTTCCGTATACGTCATAGCAAGGTTTTTCCATTGGTAACCAAGGAAAATTGTTATGGCGGCAACGACAACCAATATCGTAATTCTGTTTTTAAGTATGATTCGGGCTAATTTTTCCCAAAACCCAACTTGAATAGCGTTTTTCATAAAATCTTTAAAAATGGTTGCAAATGTAGTGAAAAGCGCTCTAAATCATAAATATTCGCTTGTATTTTACTTAATGTTAACACAAATTGTAAATTTAAAATTCGGGGTATATTTCTTTCTTTTTGCTGTTTAGTCGCTAGCTTTTCTCATATTTGTACTTAATTTAAAAATGAAACGAAAATGAATTGGATTTTATTAATAATCGCCGGACTTTTTGAAGTTGGATTTGCATCTTGTCTGGGCAAAGCCAAAGAAACGTCGGGAATTATTTCAACGTATTGGATGATAGGTTTTTTTGTATGTCTTTCGATAAGTATGATTTTATTATACAAAGCAACTCAGGTTTTACCAATTGGAACCGCTTATGCCGTTTGGACAGGAATTGGCGCTGTTGGAACTGTTTTGGTTGGAATTTTTATTTTTAAAGAACCGGCAACTTTCTGGAGAATATTTTTTCTTTCAACATTAATTGCTTCAATTATTGGGTTGAAGTTTGTTTCAAGTCATTAAAATTGTTTCACGCAGATTTTGCAGATTTAAGCAGATTTTCACAGATTAAACTTAAAAGAAATCATTAAAATCTTTTTAATCTGTGGCAAAAAAAAACTTTCACGCAGATTTTGCAGATATTATAATTCGTGCTTATTCGTGAAATTCGTGGCGAAAAAAACTTTTAGATAAAACATTATATATGCAAGAAAACAACACGATCACTTTTATTTTTTTAGCGATTATATTATTGCTAATCACCATCATTTGTTTTATGGTGTATCAGTTAATGCAGTCTAAAAAAGCAAAAGATGATGCTGAAAAAAGTTTTTATGCACTCGAAATGAAAGTGAACGATTTGCAATTAGAAACTTTAGAATCAAAACTGAATCCGCATTTGTTTAAGAATATTCTAAACTCGATTCAATCGCACGCGTACCAAACTTATTTTGCTTTAGATAAATTGGCGAATGTTTTGGATTATATTTTATACGAAAGCAAAAAGAAATTTGTCACAGCAAAAGAAGAAATTGACTTTGCTTTGAATTTAATCGAAATCAATAAAATCAAAATCAGTCCGCTTTTTGAGTTGAAGATAAAAACCAACATTAATTACGACGATAAATTATATGAACAACCTTTGTTAGCGCCGTTAATTTCGATTGATTTAATCGAAAATGCTTTTAAACATGCTGATTTGCAAAGTGCCGATGCGTTTATTTCGGTTGTTTTTGAGTTTAGGGATAATGCTTTTGCGATGACGGTTTCGAATAAAATTTCGGATAAAAAAGTTTTAAAGAAAGAACGCAGCGGTTTTGGTCACGCGACATTAGAACACCGTTTGCGAATTATTTATAAAAATAACTTCAAACTGGATAAGTTTGTAGAAAACGATATTTATATTGCCCATCTAAAAATAGATCTCCTTGAATACAAAACTGAAATGCTTGCTGCTGGACGATGAGTTACCCGGATTAACGTACCTAAAAATGCTTTGCGAACAAATTCCCGAAGTAGAAATTGTAAAAACGTTTAATAATCCTGAAAAACTATTGTCCGAAATTCCGGAACTCGATTTTGATTTATTAATTTCAGATATTGAAATGCCCGGAATTGATGGTTTGCATTTGGCAGAAATGCTGGATAATAAATTAGTAATTTTTTGTACGGCTTATAAAGAATATGCTGCCGATGCTTTTAATATTGATGCAGTCGATTACATTACAAAACCCGTAAAACTGGAGCGTTTGCAAAAAGCAATCTCAAAAGCTTTTGAACGTTTTAATAAACCGGATAGTTCCAAAAAATTCATTCAGCTTAATACAGACAAAGGGAAAACTTTATTGTATTTCAATCAAATTCAATACATCAAAACGGCGGTTAGCGACAGCCGCGATAAAACAGTTTTATTGCTTGATGGAAGTTTTCTGAATTTGAAGAATGTAAAATTTGATACACTCCTGAACGAATTGCCGGATGCTGATTTTTGTCGGGTAAACAAAAAAGAAATTGTAGCCGTAAAAGCCATTAAATTCTTTAATCATAACGAAATTGTTTTGCATCATTTAGAAAAAAACAATAAAAACAGTACTTTAATTTTAAGTGAAACCTATCGTTCTGACTTTTTGAAAAAGGTGAAATTATAACTTATTACAAAGTTTTTCGGACTTGTTACATACATTGAAAATTAGGTTTAAAATTGCTTTATCACTTAATTCTCAGTTCTGATATTTGCACCATTAAAATCAAAAAAACGAGTTATGAATAATATAAAAAACTCCATATTTTACGTTACTGTTATTGGTGGTTTTACAGCTCTGATATATTGGGTAATTTCCAAAGGTGCTGCGCTTGAAGTAGGACGTGGAATTATAAAGAAAAAAATTCAAAGCAATCATTGGAATGATTTTCTTCATTCAATGGTTGAAAACTTACAACATCCTCTCGCTATTTTATTAGCACAAATTGTTACGATTATTTTAGTAGCACGTTTATTTGGCTGGGTTTTTAGAAAAATCGGACAGCCATCTGTAATTGGTGAAATGATTGCGGGTATTGTTTTAGGGCCATCTTTAGTTGGAATGTATTTTCCTGAATTCTCAGCAGCTTTATTTCCAAAAGAATCTTTAGGCAACTTGCAATTTTTAAGTCAGATTGGTTTAATACTTTTCATGTTCGTTATCGGGATGGAACTGGATTTAAAAGTGCTTAAAAACAAGGCACATGATGCCGTTGTTATTAGTCACGCAAGTATTGTTATTCCTTTTGCTCTGGGTTTATCACTGGCTTATTTTATCTACCATACTTTTGCACCGGTTGGAGTTGAATTTGCTTCTTTCGGGTTATTTATGGGAATCGCCATGAGTATTACTGCATTTCCGGTATTAGCCAGAATCGTGCAGGAGCGAGGTTTGCAAAAAACAAAACTTGGAACAATCGCTATAACTTGTGCTGCTGCAGATGATATTACAGCCTGGTGTATTCTTGCCGTTGTAATTGCAATAGTAAAAGCAGGTTCGTTTACCAGTTCTTTATATGTAATTGGTTTAGCAATTTTGTATGTAATTGTGATGTTAAAAATAGTTCGTCCTTTCCTGAAGCGTGTCGGAGACTTAAATTCGACCCGCGAAAGTTTGAATAAGCCTGTCGTTGCTATTTTCTTTTTAACCCTTTTGTTTTCTGCTTACGCATCTGAATTAATCGGAATTCATGCTTTGTTCGGAGCATTTTTAGCCGGAGCAATTATGCCTGAAAATAATAAATTCAGAAATATATTTATAGAAAAAGTTGAAGACGTTGCCATCATCGTTTTATTGCCATTATTCTTTGTGTTTACAGGTTTACGTACACAAATTGGGTTATTAAACGATCCTTATTTATGGAAAGTTACAGCAGTAATTATTGCAGTGGCAGTAGCAGGTAAATTCTTTGGAAGTGCTTTGGCGGCGAAATTTGTTGGGCAAAACTGGAAAGACAGCTTAGCAATTGGTGCTTTGATGAACACGCGTGGTTTAATGGAGTTGGTGGTTTTAAATATTGGGTACGATTTAGGTGTTCTTTCTACAGAAATTTTTACCATGATGGTTATTATGGCTTTGGTAACAACTTTTATGACAGGTCCGGCTTTAGATTTTATTGCTTTTATTTTTAAAGATAAAGTAACAGCGATTCCTCAGGAAATAGGCAATAAAAGCAAATATAAGATTCTGCTTTCGTTTGCAACACCTGAAAGAGGAAAAAAACTATTAAAAATTGCGAACAGCCTGGTTAAAAAACAAGGAGATAATTCTATTGTAACAGCAATGCATTTGTCTTTAAGTACTGAAATACATTCATTTGACATCAAAGATCATGAACGTAAAATGCTCGTGCCTGTTGTTCAGGAAGCAGAAAAGCTGAATCAGAATATGGTTAGCGTTTTTAAAGTAACAAACGATATTGATACTGATATTATAGATACCGCAAATCAGGGAGAATATGATTTATTGCTTGTTGGTTTGGGACAATCGATTTTTGATGGAACCTTGCTTGGAAAAATCCTTGGTTTTACGACCAGAATAGTAAATCCGGATCGCTTGATTGATAAATTTACCGGGAAAGAAGGTTTGTTTGAGAATTCTCCTTTTGATGAAAGAACGCGCCATATTATTGCAAAAAGTAAAATGCCGGTCGGAATTTTTATTGATAAAGATCTCGAAGAAGTAAATCAGATTTTTATGCCAATCTTTAGTAAAGAAGATTCTTTCCTGATTGATTATGCTAAAAAATTAATCAATAATAATGGTTCGCAAATTACGGTTCTTGATGCCAGCGGCGAAGTAAAAAGCACACGCGATATTCAGGAAAGTATTCGTTCAATCGAACAAATTGCACCAAATCATATTATGATTATGCACGACAGAACCATTAAAAAAGAATTTTTAGAAAGCCAGAATTTAATGATCATTAGTTTAGACAGCTGGAAAAAACTAATTGAATCTCAAAGTACATGGTTGAATAATACACCTTCGGTTTTGATTTTGAAACCATAAAGTTTTTAAAATTTGAATATTTAAAATCCCAAACTCCAATTTAAAGATTGGAGTTTGGGATTTTTTTTGTTTTATGCGGTTGCTGCGTTATTGCGAGGAACGAAGCAACCTTACTATGAATTGCATATAGTTTGATTTTGCAAGTGTGGTTGCTTCGTTCCTCGCAATGACAAACGAGGCTTGGAATTTTAAAACCTAAAGCCCCAAATCCAAAACATAAGAAATCTTAACGGCAACATTATCTTCAAATTTCAATAGCTGATTTGGTCCGTAGCGATAGAATCCGCCTAAGCCGAAACCTTTGTAGATTTTGTTTAACTCGATTCCGGATTCAAAGAAACCTCTGTCAAGTGTTTTGTATGTTGGTCCAACATGCTGTTCCGGATTTTCCATGTTTCCCCAAGCCATTCTGGTTACTAATACCATTGATGGACGAACTTTTCGTAGCAATCGAATTCGGTCAAAGCCATGTTTTATCTGAAACATAATATATTGACTGGAGAAAAACTCATTAAAATACATGGTTTCAAAACTGTTTCTTCCGGCAAAAGTAATACGCTGCACAACCGTTTCTTTGGTTAAATTGTTAGGCGCAGTATTGTATAAGTGCGTAATAGGTACGTCGCCTATTGCATAACCTCCTTGCAATAATAAACTTGTTTTTTGACCGTTGAGGTATTTTTTCTCGTATTCAGTTTTAAAATCTATTTTTCCAAAAGTAAAATCATTTCCCAATACATTCGGCAATGATTGTGTGTACTGAAAAGTAAATCTCGGAAACCTTTTATCAGATTCGTTTCTTCCGGTTGGAGTTTGCATAAATTCACTAAATGGCGCCCATACAATCGATAACATTGCGGTTGTCATTGTGTAATTCGAATATAATTTTCCGTTTAAATTAAAGAGATAATCAAATTTTGGCTCGATATAGCTTGTTGATAATTCTAAAACGGCTTCTGTTTTTGGAATTATTTTAGTTTGAAGATTGGTTTTCCAGCTCGTGTAACTGTAGAATGTACTAATGTTGATTGGTCGTGGATCATAAATCTTAAAAACACGTTTATCGACTGCAAAAACGGTACTCGCAATTTCCCGAATATCATCAGTATAAGATCCGTTTAGCCATGTATTTGTGTTTTTGTCCAGCAAAACTCCTGCGCCTAAACTATATTTAATTACACCATCTTTTGTTCCGTAAGCCGAATATCCTTCAATTCTGAAGTTTTTAGAAAATCGGTCATTCGTAACACCGCCAAGACCCAATCGAAAACCTTCGTAGTTGTTGTAACTTATTATTTTCTTTAAATCAAGATCGATTGGACCAAGAGGAAAATAACCGTTGATGATTTTTCTGCCCAATCCTAATCGTTTTTCAATTCTTTTATTGATCGAAAGGCTGTCTAATAACTGATATGTTTTTTGACCTTTTAAATCGAGGCTGTCTTTTCGGTATTTATTCCAGAATGTTTCAGGCTGTTTGCTCGCATCATCTTTAATTTCAATATAAAGCGACGGGTTTTTTATGGGCGAATTGTTATTGTAATGAACATCAAAATTGTTACTTTCAGAAAGTAAATAAGTGAAATCTGAAGCTACTTTTTTCCTCGGTTCAACATCTTCTTCGGCATCTGCATCAAACAGAATTGTTCCGCCTAAGATTTTAATATCTTCATTGTTTTTTCCTTTTACAATTTTGAACGTTGTATTGCTCTGAAACCATAATTTTTCACCCGGCACATAATCAAATTCATGAATGCCGCTAATATCAAGAACGCCTTTTATTCGCATTACAGCTTTGGCAACAGCAAAATTTTCCTGATCAATATATAAAACACCTTCAAGTCTGTTTGATTTTCTTTTTTTGTTTTTAAAGTAAATCATATAGGTATTTCTCCCTTTGATAGCTACAGTATCAAGAAGTTTATAATTATAATCGGCAAGAGCGTTGTCTGCAATTGGGCTTTGATGTTTCGTTTCAAACAATTCATATTTAGTATCATAAATAGAAATAGACTGCAGATTGAAAGCAATTATTTCGTAAACAGGCTGTTTAAAACCTGCCATTTTACTGCCCAGAATAGTTTCTTTAAGCTTATTATTGGCAAACTGATATTGTGATACTTTTTCGGTTTGAAATAAATGCTGTTTGCTGATTATTTCTTTAAACTTATAATCAGAAGAATCGATGTTTATTTCTTTTTTATTGAAATCTCTATAGGCTGCAGATGAATCAATTCTGCCATCAATAGAGTCAGGATTCGCCGTTACAATAAGTTTATTATACGTTTTGTATTCAAAACTATTTAGTTTTTTCTGCGGATTGTTATTGTTTTTATTCGCTATAACTTTTCTTAAAATGGCTAAAGCCGGATTTTCATTCGAAATGACAACTTCTTTTAAATCATCTGTTTTTTCAGAAAGTGAAACCGAATAGAATTTTTTATTATTTACAATAACAATATTTTTGGTCGTAAAACCAATATATGAAACCGTAAAAGAGGAGATGTTTGTTATCGATTTGAGGATAAATTTTCCGTCGACATCCGTAATCGTATTATTATTGTCTGAAGTTGTAATCGTGGCAAATGGAAGCGGTTTGTTTTTGGAGTCGTTCACAATTCCGTTTATTTGAAATTGCGCCTGAATAGTAAGCGTGAAAAACAAAGTCAATAAACAAAATAGCTTCATACAGAGGATTATAGTTTCAAAACGAAAACAATTTGATTTTGGTATGCAAAAATAGTAATAAAAAAATCCGTCTAGTACAATTTTACTAAACGGATTTTTAATTTGTATCAAATAAAATTAAACTTTCATGATTTCTGCTTCTTTAGCAGCCAATAATTCGTCAATTTTTTTGATGTATGCATTTGTTAAATTCTGAACTTCTTCTTCTGCAGATTTACAAACATCTTCTGAAGTTCCTTCTTTTTCTAATTTTTTAATATCAGTATTAGCATCTTTACGAGAGTTACGAATACCAATTTTTGCATCTTCTGCTTCAGATTTTGCTTGTTTGGCCAAATCTCTACGGCGCTCTTCTGTTAAAGGCGGAACGCTGATAATGATAACGTCTCCGTTATTCATTGGGTTGAAACCAATATTAGCAATCATAATCGCTTTTTCAATTGTTTGCAGCATGTTTTTTTCAAAAGGCTGTAATGTAATTGTTCTTGCATCAGGAACGCTAATTTTTGATACTTGCGAAAGTGGTGTTGCAGATCCGTAATAATCTACGAAAACACTTCCTAACATCGCAGGAGAAGCTTTTCCTGCACGAATGTTTAAGAATTCTTTTTCTAAATGCGCTATCGAACCATTCATTGATTCTTCAGTACTTTCTAAAATAAAATCTATTTCTTCACTCATTTTTTTAGATTTTTAGATTTTTAGACAATTTGATTTTTAGATTTTTAAAAATACCACCATCTAATTTACTAACTAATATAGTTTTTTTTATTTTTAATATTCCGTGATTATTGAAATTTAGAGAAATCTAACGATCTAACAATCTAAGTAGACTATACATTAACTACAGTTCCAATATTTTCGCCTTCGCAGATTTTTAATAGATTTCCAATTTTGTTCATGTCAAAAACAACGATTGGCAATTTGTTTTCCTGGCTTAAAGTAAAAGCAGTTGTATCCATTACGTTTAATCCTTTTTTAAGGACATCATCAAACGAAATCATATCAAATTTTACTGCCGAAGCATTTTTTTCAGGATCAGAGTCATAAACACCATCAACACGCGTACCTTTTAAGATAACATCAGCATTAATTTCAATTCCTCTTAAAACAGCTGCAGTATCGGTTGTAAAATATGGATTTCCGGTTCCGGCTCCAAAAATTACGATTCTTCCTTTTTCAAGATGACGATCTGCTCTTCTTTTAATATAAGGTTCTGCAATAGATTCCATTTTAAGAGCAGTCTGCAAACGTGTTTTCATTCCCTTGTCTTCAAGAGCACCCTGCAAAGCCATTCCATTAATAACAGTAGCAAGCATTCCCATATAATCGCCTTGTACTCTATCCATACCGGCACTTGCACCTGCAACGCCTCTAAAAATATTTCCTCCTCCTATAACAATAGCAATTTCTACTCCTTTACTGTGAATTTGCTTAATTTCTTCAGCATATTCGGCTAATCTTTTTGGGTCAATTCCGTATTGTAAATCACCCATTAAGGCTTCGCCACTTAGTTTTAGAAGAATTCTTTTATATTTCATGTGTTGTTGCGTTAATTTGTGCAAATATAGACATATTCTGATTTTTAAAAATAATGTTTTAAAAAAATTAATTGATTCTTTAAGTTTAAACTTAATAGCTGTTTTTAAGATTAATTTTTCTTCAATATGATAAAAGTCATCACTGCATCTTTCTAAAATTTGTATTTTTATCGTATCAAAACGAAACATATATGAAAAGTATTGTAGCTAAAGCATTATTCAATAGTTATTCTTATCCTGAATATCGAAAACTTGTTACAGATTTATTATCAGAAGAAAAATCAACCGGTAACGAACAATCAGAAAGTCTTACTCATTACACCAAATTGAATGAAGCGAGAATGAATCGTCTGGAAAAAACCATCAAAATTTCTGAAGATGTAATTTCAAAACTACAAAACTTAAACAACCATTATATCTGGCTTGTTATTTCTGAAGGCTGGTGTGGAGATGCAGCGCAAATACTTCCTGTAATTAATAAAATGGCGATCGAATCTAATAAAAAGATCGATGTAAGAATCGTGCTGCGTGATCAAAACGACGATTTAATGAATCAGTATTTAACAAACGGCGGCAGAGCAATTCCAAAAGTAATTGTGATTTGTAAAGAAGCCGGAATTGTTCGTGCCGATTGGGGACCAAGACCAAAAGAAGCTGCAGAATTGATGATCAATTATAAAAAAGAATTTGGTGTAATTGATGAGAAAATCAAAACCGATTTGCAGTTATGGTATCTTGCAGATAAAGGAATTTCGGTTCAGCAGGAATTAGTTCAGATAATGGAAAACATTAAATACAATCGCCTTTAATTTGTTTAATGTATTGAGCGTAAATATTTTACTTGCAAAAAATCATTAAAATATTTTTTTGAATTGAAAAATTTGTATATTGGCTCTGTAATATAACCCACTTCTATTATCTATTTTTTGATTTACTCTTTATTGGTGTCTATTTAATCTTTAACAATTAAAAAATGCACTATTATGAAAAAGTTATTCGAAAAATTTTATGATTTTTTTTCAAGATTATTGTTTGACGGAAAAAATGTACCACATTATTAATTCCAATAAAACATTAATTCAGGAGTTGGCACATTACAATCACATTATTTTGTAGTGTGCTATTTCATTAAAGACATCTTCAAAAGACATTTTTAATAATCAAAACTTATTAAAGATACTCCAAAACTAATATTACCAATGTTTTTTTCTTTATGTAGCGGAATTTCATATTGAGCAATTTCTGCAAAAAGAGTAAAATCATCAGAGCCTATTCCGAGTCTGATTTTCTTATATTCACCGCTTAAATTTCCGCGGCCCAATGCAAAACCTTTTCCATATCCGGCCTGTAAAATAATTCTTGATTCTTCACCTATTTTGGGACTTAATCCAAGATTGAGATAAACAGGAACTGCAACAAATTTTTCATCCCATTTCCAGTCAATTCCACTGTGAATTCCCAATGTAATCGATTTTTTGTACTGTACTCCGTATCCAATTTTTGAACCCAAACCGTCCGGAACAAAGAAAGCATTGTTTTTTTGCCCGGGATAATCTTCTGATTCATTTCTTTCCGGATTACCGGCTATAGATACAGCAACGTCAAATTGTATGTAGGTAAATTTTTTATTTTGCGCCTGAACAAATGATTTTGTAAGCAGAACAATGATAAACGCAAATAAAAATTTCTTCATAGGATTTTAATTTTGTAGTAGACTTTCTTCAAACAAAGTAATATCGATCGCATTTTTAACGTCGTAATCGCCAATTTTAGTTCGGCGTAAAACAGTTAAATGTGATCCTGAATTCATGGCTTTTCCAAAATCAAAAGCTAATGAACGAATATAAGTTCCTTTACTGCAAACAACCCTAAAATCGATTTCAGGAAGTGCAATTCGGGTTATTTCAAATTCATGAATAGTCGTTTTTCTGCTTTCGATTTCTATAGTTTCTCCGGCGCGTGCATGTTCATATAAACGAACGCCGTCTTTTTTAATAGCGGAGAAAATTGGTGGTTTTTGATCAATTTCGCCTAAAAACTGTTTTACGGTTTCATGAATCAAAGCTTCGTCGATATGCGAAGTTGGAAAAGTCTGATCGATTTCTGTTTCTAAATCATACGATGGAGTAGTGGCTCCAATATAAAAAGTTCCCGTATATTCTTTAGCCTGACCCTGAAGTTCAGATATTCTTTTGGTGAATTTTCCTGTGCAAATTAATAATAATCCGGTCGCTAATGGATCAAGAGTTCCGGCGTGACCAATTTTAAACTTTTTTGGAAGTCCGACTTTATTGATTAAAAGGTATTTTAATTTATTGACAGCTTGAAACGAACTCCATTTTAAAGGTTTGTCAATCAATAAAACTTGTCCGTTTAAATATTCTTCAGGTGTCATTATATAATCGTAAGGGGATGAATGAAAAAGTGAATCAATAATAAAATGATTCCGGCAATAATTCGGTAATAACCAAAAACTTTAAAACCATTTTTAGTTAAAAAACCAATGAAAGATTTGATGGCTAAAAGTGCTACTATAAAAGCAACAACATTTCCTATAATCAACAAATTAACCTGATCATGAGATAATTCGAATCCTGCTTTATAATAATCGTAGCATTTTTTTACTGTTGCACCCAACATGGTTGGAACTGCTAAAAAAAATGAGAATTCTGCCGCTGTGGTTCTTGATAATTTTTGCGACATTCCGCCCACAATACTTGCGCCGCTTCTTGAAACTCCGGGAATCATAGCCAAACATTGAAATAAACCAATTTTAAAAGCTTGCAGATAAGTGATTTCCTGAGATGTTTCGGCTGTATTCGGATTATTAAACCATTCGTCTACTTTTAATAAAATCAAACCGCCTATTAAAAGAGAAATGGCAACCGTAACCGGATTTTCTAATAAACCATCAATAAAATCACTTAATAATAAACCTAAAACAACGGCAGGAATAAACGCAACCAATAGTTTAAAATAGAAATCAAGTGTTTGAAAAAAGCGTTTGAAATATAAAACAACTACCGAAAGTATAGCGCCAAGCTGAATAACAATCGTAAAAAGTTTGGTGAAATCCTCATGTGCAATTCCGAAAAAAGAAGAAGCAATAATCATGTGGCCAGTTGAAGAAATAGGTAAGAATTCTGTAATTCCTTCAATAATGGCAAGAACGATAGCTTGTAATGTATTCATTTAATTAGATTGTTAGATTTTTAGAATATTAGACTTCTTAGATTTTTTCAGAAAAGATTAATCTTATAATCTAAAGATCTAAGTTGTCTAAGCAGTCTAAGAAAGTCTACTTAGATTTTTTGAAAATAGAATAAATCGTGATTCCAAAACCAATTAAAACAGTTGTTGGAGCCAAACGAATACGTCTGAAACTAAAAACATCCTCATTAAAAACATTAGGATTATCACTTCCTCCGCCAGACATTAAAACAAATCCTAATGCGATAACACCAATTCCAATTAATAGAATTTTGTAGTTGATACCATCAAAAAGAAATTCCTGTTTTTGCGGTTGTTCTGTATTGTTGTTATTATTTTTCATCTTGTCTTTGCGAGGAACGAAGCAATTTCACCCTCTTTTATATGAGTTTATTCTTTATTTTGAAATTACTGAAAAGTAAAAACTGCGACTGAATACTTTCTAGTAAAGATCGTCTGTTCTTAAATTCAGGAAACGTTGTGTTGCAAAGTGCGTACTTACCCAGGTAATTAAAATACCCAATCCGAAAACGGCTAACAATACAAGTGCAATTAAGACTTTGTCTTCTAAAATTCCTAATCCCGGGAAATTGGTTTCTACATAAAGTAAAAGTGCAATCAAGGCAATAATTGCCAATCCTGCGCCCAATATTCCTAGTTTTACACTACGCATAACAAATGGTTTACGAATAAACGATTTTGTTGCGCCAACCATTTGCATCGTTTTAATAATGAATCGGTTTGAGTGAATGGATAAACGTAATGAACTGTTGATTAATAAAACAGCAATTACGGTAAGGAAACCGCTGATAATCAAAATCCACATACTTACTTTTTTGATGTTATCGTTAACCAGATTTACCAATTGCTTGTCATAAACAATATCTTCAATCATGGTATTTTGGCGTAGTTTGCTTTCAATTTGCAGAATGCTGTCTCTCTCAACATAATCTGCTTTTAAGTGAATATCAAAAGAATTTAATAATGGGTTTTCTCCTAAGAAAGTAAGGAAATCTTCTCCAATAATATCAGTATGTTCTTTTGCAGCTTTTTCTTTGGTTACATAAACAAATGATCTTGCAAAAGGAGCTCTTTTTAATTGCGTATTAAAAGCTTTTATTACACTATCATTGGCTTCATTTTTAAAGAAAACTGTCATTGCGATTTTTTCCTTAAAATCATCAGCCAGTTTTTTAGAATTGATAATGAATAATCCCAGTACTCCTAAAAGGAATAGAACCAGAAAAACACTTAATACAACCGAAAAATAAGAGGAAATTAACCTGCGCTTTTGAAATTTATCAAAGTTAGAACTCATAGTATGCTTAAATTATGTGGTAAAAATAATAAAGTATTTCTTTATTTAAAGTTATTAACGAACTTTTATACTATAAATGTACAATTAAAGATCAAAAGAATCAACATTAAAAACCTTTGTAGTTTGGTTTAACCAGAAAGTATGCCAAGCTTTATGTTTCTTAACCACAAAGAACGCTAAGTTTTTTTTAATGCATGCTGTTATAAAAACGCAAAGTTCGCAAAGCTTAATAAATAAAAAGCTTTGTGAACTTTGCGTTTTATCAGCGTAATTACGAGATAAAAATCTTAGCGTTCTTTGCGTTTAAAAAACCTCAGAACCTTAGTGCCTCAGAACCTTACTTCACTCTATAAACCTCAATACTTTTTAGCCAGTAAACATGTCTTGGTCCGGTTTTAACATCGTTTTTGCAAATCAAAACCATTTCTCCATTTTTGATCGGTTTTCCGTTTTCTTCAAAAAGAACATAAGTGTTTTCTCCTGTTGGATTATTAAATATTTCTGCCCACGAGAAAGTTGCTTTATAATCATCTGAAGCTCTGGCAACAATATAGAAGTTACGGTCTTTATGATCTTTTTGTTTTATTTTAGCTTTTTCTAAAATGTCTTTCAATAAAACACCTTTACTAATTTTATTGTCTTTTTTAACATCGCCATTCTGACCAATTATTTTAAAATTTGAAATCGTTGCTACTTTCATTTTTTGTAAAGAATCGATACTTAATTGCAGTGGAAATTCAATTTCGCCTTTTACTTCAATTTGATGATTTACTAATTTCAAACTGTCTGCTTCAGTTAACGCATGATGGTGTTCTTTCTCTGTTGATGCGTTTTTTTCGATAACAATTTTGTCTTCTTTTTTCGAAGAATTACACATACTACATGTTATGGCAATAAAAAGAACGAGAATATAATTTTGTGGTTTCATTTTATGATTGTTTTAAATTTTACTGCTTTCCCAAGTTAAAGATAAATAATATAATCCGCCAATTGATGGTCCGCCAAGAATAGAAGTATAAGGTTTGTTTAAAATATTGGTTCCGCCTAATTTAGTTGTTAATCCTGTTTTCTTAAAATTGTAATTTATCTGAGCGTCCATCGACCAATAAGCGGGAACGGTTCCTGAAACTAAAAAAGAGACATAATCAAAATTGTTTTGATATCTTGCCGTTGCGCTCGCACCCAGATTTCGCCAGATATTATTTGCTATTAAAGTTCCGTTTACATTAAATTCAGGCGTATTAAAACCATCTTCAAGCCCATCTTTATCATCAGTTCTGTCAAGTTTTGTGTAAGTAAGATTTGTTAACGCCGTAAAAGTTTCATCAATTCGGTATTTTAAACCTAAACTTCCTCCGTAATTGTAAATTTTACTTTTAGAATTTGTCCATAAACGATATCTGTTTTGCGTATTTTTTGAATATAAAGCTGTCGGAATACCATTTGGATCTGTTGTGTTTGGAATACTGGCTTCTACCTGCGCAATAAAGTTTTTATAGGAGTTGTAATAAAAATCAGCATCAATAAAAAGGTTTCTGTCTAAAGCCATTCCCTTAAAACCAAACTCAAAAGATTTTACAAATTCAGGTTCTAAATACGTATATGGATTTTTCTGAATCGTATTTTTATTCTTTTCAATTGCCGCCGCCTGCGTAATACCAAGTGTATTTATATCATTATTTACCTGTGCCTGAAATTTATCTATGGAAGCTTTGGTATACGAATTCTCAAAAATACCATCAGACATAATTCGCAAACCGCCAACACGTTTTACACCGCCTGAATTTACATTCGAAAAACCTTCAAAAATGCTCGGAAAACGATATCCATTTTGATATGATGCTCTAAAGTTGATTGTTTGCTTTGGCGAATAAACGGCGGTAAATTGAGGCGTAAATTTAACATCAAAATAATCTGCTTTGTCCATTCGTATTGTTGCGCCAAATCGTAATTTACTGTTGAAAAAATCTTTTGTTATTTGCGTAAATGCACCTGTTTTTTGATAAGTCAAATTTTCAGTGGCACTTTTCGGATTGATGAAATAATTTCCGTCAGGAACAATAATATAAGTTCTGTAATCGAAACCACTTAATAATTTAGCGTCAATTTTTTCGAAGAAAGAGACAAAAGCTTTATCCCAATTAATCAAACCTTCGCCATGAACCAAAGTCGATTTTACGCGCAAAGCCGCGCCAATATCCCAATTATTGATGTCGATTAATTCATTTTTCTTTGCTTCATAAGCCTCACTTCCCGGTTCAAAACGCCCTTGATCAGATTGTGTTCTGGCTATTTTGTGCGCATCGGCAACAGTTGCTCCGTTAGTTACGGCGTTTTTATACGCGGTTGTATAATCTGCAAACCATTTATCATCTGATTTATAGGCGCGATCCATGTTTTCTGCCAATGAACGAAGATTATATGAGTTTCCGGTATTTTCGGTTGTAGCGTATGCTTTTACCTGAAAAATTGGCGTGTGATAATCTATTGCAAATTGATTTAAAGTATAATCATCTAATCTAAATCGGTTTGAACGCTGGTAAATGGTATTAATCAATGCCGTTTTATAGGTTACAGAAAGTTCGTTTCCTTGTTTTGGGCGAAAATAAAAACCAATATCAGCTTTGTAATTTTTAATATCATAATCCGTAATATCCGTTTCGCGATAACCCGTTCTGGCAACGACATAATTTTTTCCATTTAAACTCAATGTTTTTCTGTTTGCCGATTCATTTCCGTAACCGTTTACTTCATCATAAGCCGGATTATCTGCGCCGAATAAATTGGTCGAAGCATTGGCATTTGGAGCCAAATCTGTTCGGTCATCCGCAACCCAATCTGTTCCGCCTGTTGTCGAGGCATTTATTTTGAAAGCAAATTTTTCATGGAATGCTTTTGCAAAACGTAAATTAAATTGCGAATACACTTTCGGTGAAAACCGATCAATATTGCCAACATGATTTACGCCAGTTAATTGCTGAACACTCACGCCTTGGTATTCAAATGGATTTTTAGTCTGGATATTTGCCAAACCATTTATAGCGTTCATTCCGTACAAAGCCGCTGCCGTTCCCGGAATAATTTCGATTTTATCAATATCAAGATCATTTGCGCTGAGTGCATTGGCAATTGGAGCGCCCAAATGTGGCGCCTGATTATCGATACCGTCAACCAATTGAGCAAATCTTACATTTGTGGAATTCGCAAAACCTCTTGTATTAATGACTTTAAAACCTAAACTTGGCGTAATAATCTGAACGCCTTTTACATTTTCAAGTGCTTCATAAATACTTGGCGAACCCATTTTTTTTGCTTCTGCCGATTTTAACTGTTCAATACTTATTGGCGAACGCATAATATTTTCAGATCGTCGTGAAGCGGTAATTACAACTTCATTTAAATCCTCCTTTTTAATGCTGTCCTGATCTTTTTTTGAATTTTCTGTTTGAGAGAAGCTTTTTAAACTTATCAGAACAAGAAAGGTGTAAAGTTTTAGTTTCATAATTAGAATACAAATTCAGTATGTTTTTAAATGAATACTGACGGTTAAAAAAAATGGTTTTTGGTTTGAACGTTTAATTTTTTTTACAGATAGAAACATAGTTTTTGGTCTTAAAAAGAGGATGAAAAGAAACTAGTTTGTAAAACATAGATTTGCTATGTATTGAAATGAGTAAAGCGCCTTTTTTTTAAATTAACTAAAGCTATGTTTCTATGTGTTTAAATGTTTTTTTAAAACTTTAGATTTTGGGTTTCTTTTAAAGCAAAATCTTTAATGCGTTTTTCGATTTCGTAGAAAATGACAATTGCTTTTTCTCCCGCTTCGGTTAGTTTTGCGCCGCCGCCGCCTTTTCCTCCAAGAAGTTTTTCAACCAAAGGATTTTCTGCACGCTGATTCATTTCTTCAACCAGTTGCCAGGCTTGTCGATATGACATTTTCATTTCTTTTGCGGCATTCGTTATAGAACCTGTTTTTCGAATATTTTCTAAAAGCCAGATTTTTCCAATTCCCAAAAACGGACCTTCAGTTTCTTCAATCCAAAGGCGTACTTCAACAGAATATTTTTTGGTATTATTCATTTGATCCTTTTATGATCTTACAAAAATAGTTATTATGCTGTAATAATATTCTTTCATGGATTCTTTCTTTTGCCGGATTGAAATCCAGCTTTACAATATAATTCGTTCCTCCGGAACTTTGGATAAAGATATATTGCGTTGATTATTGCTTTAGCGTATTTAATTAATAATAATTTCCTAAGTATAAAAACACAAATATAAGTATTTGTACGTAATTAAAAATAAGTATTTTGTTATTTTATTTGTTTGTCAACGAAATAGCTTTGGTACAATCATCAATAAATGTAAATTTGCGGACTTAATTCGGTGACAAACCTTTGAACCTTTGTCACTCTGAACCTTTGAATCTTAAAGTATAATGAAATACAATCCAAACGAAATCGAAGAAAAATGGCAAAAATATTGGGCTAAAAACCAAACTTTTGCTGCATCAAATCCCCGAAGTCTCGGGGCTGAAAAACCTAAGCATTATGTTTTAGACATGTTTCCTTATCCGTCAGGAGCGGGATTACACGTTGGGCATCCGCTGGGATATATTGCTTCAGATGTATATTCTCGTTTCAAAAGACATCAGGGTTTCAATGTTTTGCACCCAATGGGATACGACAGTTTTGGATTGCCGGCTGAACAATATGCGATTCAGACAGGACAGCGTCCCGAAGATACAACGCGCGTAAATATTGACGGCGGAGTTGATAAAGAAGGAAAACAAATAGCAGGTTATAGAAAACAATTAGATAAAATTGGATTTTCATTTGACTGGGCGCGTGAAGTGCGTACCTCAAATCCTGATTATTATAAACATACGCAATGGATTTTTATTCAATTGTTTAATTCGTGGTATTGCAAAAAACAAAATCAGGCTTTTGATATTGCTGAGCTTGTTAAAGTTTTTGAAGGCGAAGGAAATGTTTTGGTCGAAGCCGTTTGCGATGATAATGTTGCCATTTTTACAGCAGCAGAATGGAATTCCTACTCTGAAGATCAAAAAGAAAAAATTCTTTTGCAATACAGAATGACGTATTTGGCAGAAACCGAAGTAAACTGGTGTCCCGGTTTAGGAACTGTTTTGGCAAATGACGAAATTGTAAACGGAGTTTCAGAGCGTGGAGGGTTTCCTGTAATACGTAAAAAAATGACCCAATGGAGCATGCGAATTTCTGCTTATGCAGAACGTTTGCTGCAAGGTTTAAATGATATTGACTGGAGCGAATCTATAAAAGAATCACAAAGAAACTGGATTGGAAAATCGGTTGGAGCGCTGGTTAAATTTCAAGTTTCCAGTAATCAGTCTCAGTATGACGCGCAAAGTGATGAAACTTTAAACGTGAAACCTGAAACAAGTTTTATAGAGGTTTTTACCACTCGTCCTGATACTATTTTTGGAGTAACTTTTATGACTTTGGCACCGGAGCATCCTTTGGTTGCTGAAATTACAACTCCGGAACAAAAAGCAACAATTGAAGCATATATCGAAAAAACAGCAAAACGTTCAGAGCGTGAGCGTATGGCCGATGTAAAAACCATTTCAGGCGTATTTACCGGAGCTTATGCTGTACATCCTTTTACAAAAGAGCCAATTCCGGTTTGGATTGGTGATTATGTTTTGGCAGGTTATGGAACGGGTGCTGTAATGGCGGTTCCTTGCGGAGACGAAAGAGATTACGCTTTTGCCAATTTCTTTAAAGGTCAAAACGGAATGCCGGAAATCAAGAATATTTTTGCCAATGTTGATATTTCTGAAACCGCTTACGGATCGAAAGACAATGTTGAAATCGCAAATTCTGATTTCTTAAACGGATTAAATTATAAAGAAGCAACTCAAAAAGCGATTGCTAAACTGGAAGAAATAGGGCAGGGAAGCGGAAAAACAAATTACCGTATGCGTGATGCGGTTTTCTCTCGTCAGCGTTATTGGGGAGAACCTTTCCCGGTTTATTATGTAAATGGTTTGCCAAAAATGATCGATGCACATCATTTGCCAATTATTTTGCCGGAAGTAGAAAAATATTTACCAACAGAAGATGGTTTGCCTCCGTTAGGAAATGCGACAATCTGGGCGTGGGATACTAAAAACAATGAAGTTGTAAATACTGATTTAGTTGATAATTTCGAAATATTTCCTCTTGAACTGAACACAATGCCGGGTTGGGCGGGAAGTTCATGGTACTGGATGCGTTATATGGATGCGCACAATGAGAATGAATTTGCAAGCAAAGAAGCTTTAGCCTATTGGGAAAATGTCGATTTATATATTGGAGGAAACGAACACGCAACCGGACATTTATTGTATTCTCGTTTTTGGAATAAATTCTTAAAAGACAAAGGTTACGCTCCAACCGAAGAACCATTCAAAAAACTGATCAATCAGGGAATGATTTTGGGAATGAGTGCAAAGCCATATATTGTTCTTCTTAATTTTGACGAAACTGTTTCAGTAGAAGATAAAAATACTTTTGTTATTAATAACGAAAATGGAAATGTTTTTATTAGTAAAAGTTTAATAACCAAGAATGAGAAAAATAGGTTTTTAAACTCTAATGAGTTAAGTGCGGACTTAAAAGAATTAATTTTAGAGAGATTTAATTTCGAAAACTGTACAACAATAAACGAGTCAAACACTTTGTTTAAGTTTGAAGTTTTAAACTTGCGTATCAATATTGATTATTTAGATGTGTCAAATAATATAAATTTTGAAACTCTAAGACAAAAAACGGATTTACGTTTAGTTAAATTTGAGAAAAATGCTATAAAAGATGCTGCTGGTAATTTTGAAGTTGAAAGAGAAGTTGAGAAGATGTCGAAAACTTACTACAATGTCGTTACTCCAGATGATGTTTGTAATGAATATGGAGCTGATACATTGCGTTTGTATGAAATGTTTTTAGGGCCGTTAGAGCAGGCAAAACCTTGGAATACTGCTGGAATTTCTGGAGTTTTTGGTTTCCTTAAAAAATTATGGCGTTTGTATTTTGATGAAAATAGCGGTTTAATCGTTAACAACGACGAACCAACAAAAGACAACTTAAAATCATTGCACAAAACGATCAAAAAAGTAGCAGAAGATATTGAGAGTTTCTCTTTCAATACATCGGTTTCTCAATTTATGATTTGTGTGAATGAATTGTCAACTCAAAATTGTCATTCGAGAGCAATCTTAGAACCTTTGGCAATTTTGGTTTCGCCTTATGCACCACACATTGCAGAAGAATTATGGTCGCAGTTAGGACATTCAACTTCAATTTCAACAGTTGCTTTTCCTGCTTTTGATGCAAAACATTTAGTAGAAAGCTCTAAAGAATATCCGGTTTCTTTCAACGGAAAAATGCGTTTCACAATCGAATTGCCTTTGGATTTAACCGCAGCGCAAATTGAAGAAATCATCATGAAAGACGAAAGAACATTAAAACAACTTGACGGTAGAACACCAAATAAAGTTATTATTGTTCCCGGAAAGATCATCAATTTGGTTGGATAATCAAATAAATTCCAATATTTTATAAATCCCAAATTCCAACTTTTGTTGAGGTTTGGGATTTTTTTTATTAAAAATTTCATTTGAGTTGTAACATTTTAATAGTGCTCGTATCCAAAGGGCGGATCCGATTATTTATCAACTTAAATCTATTAAAAATGAAAAAGTATATTTTAATTATCGCCCTTTTATTTTCAGCATTATGTTTAAATGTGTTTGCACAAACAAAATCATATCCTTTTGAGGTTGTTAAAACCGGAAAAGGAAAACAAGCCATACTTTTTATTCCGGGATTTGCCAGTTCAGCAGATGTCTGGAACGAAACAAAAGCCAATTTCGAAAAAGATTTTACTTGTTATACACTTACAATGGCTGGTTTTGCAGGAGTAAAACCACAGCCAAACGCTTCTTTTGCAAATTGGGAAAATGAAATTGCAAATTACATTAAAGAAAACAAAATCGAAAAACTAATTATAATCGGACACAGTATGGGCGGTGCATTGGCGATGGCTTTGGCGGCAGATTATCCGGAACTTATCAGCAAAATTGTTGTTGTCGATTCGCTTCCGTGTTTAAGCGCTATGATGAATCCTTCCTTTAAATCAAAAGAAAATAACGATTGTTCGCCAATAATAGATCAAATGACGGCAATGTCTGACGCGCAGTTTTTAGAAATGCAAAAAACAAATATTCCCAGACTTGTTGCAGATGTTTCTAAGCAAGATTTGATTATCAGCTGGGGAATAAAATCTGATCGAAAAACGTTTGCAGGAGTATTTTGCGATTTTGCAAATACTGATTTAAGGGAGAAAATTTCGACTATAAAATGTCCTTCTTTAATATTGCTTGAGTCTTATTTTGTAAATTTCAAACCAACAATCGAAGCGCAGTACAAAAACCTAAAAACGGCTAATTTGCAATATGCCAATAAAGGTTTGCACTTTATTATGTACGATGATACAACGTGGTATTTTGCCCAATTGAACAATTTTATAAAATCGTAACAATGGAATTTGAAGTTATCTACAAAACATATTGGGACAGGATATTCAGGCTTTGTATGGGTTTTGTTAACGATTATGATATTGCGCAGGATCTGGCTCAGGAAACTTTTATTATTGTCTGGCAAAAATTGGACACTTTTAGAAACGAGTCGAGTGTAGGAACCTGGATTTTCAGAATTGCTTCTAATAATTGTTTGAGACAGATTGAAAAGCAAAAGCGCTTTCCTAAATCAGATTTGCCCGTTCATCTTACCGAAGAAAAACTACATTCATTAGAACCACAAATTCAGTTTTTATACCAATGTATTGCAGAATTGCCGGAAACAGACCGTATTATTATTTCGCTGGAACTTGAAGATGTAAAACAAGCAGAAATAGCAAAAATCGTAGGACTTTCCGAAGCAAATACCAGAGTAAAAATTCACAGGATAAAAGAAAAACTGACTCAAAAATTCAAAGAAAATGGACAACAATAATATAGATTTCAAAGATTTATGGAAAAAGCAAACCGTAAATCAGCCCAATATAGAAGATTTATTGGCGAGATTAAAACAGTTTAAAAGAACAGCGTTACGTATTTTGTGGATTACCAATGTCATACTTTTTGCAACATGTACTTTTATTGTTTTTATCTGGTATTATTATCAGCCGGAATTTATTTCGACTAAAATTGGAATAGTTTTAACAATTTCTGCAATGGTAATTTATATGGTTGTTTATAACCGATTATTGGGTACTTATAAAAATATAGATGAAGCACAAACCAATCAGCAATATTTACAAAAGCTCATTTTGATTAAAAGAAAACAGCAATTTTTGCAGTCAAAGATTTTGAGTTTGTATTTTGTTTTATTAGGAACCGGAATATCGCTGTACATGTATGAATACACATCAAGAATGAGTTCTTTTTACGGTATTTTAACCTATGTACTGTTGTTTCTCTGGATTGGATTTACATGGTTTTATCTTAGACCAAAAGAAATTAAAAAACATGAAATCAAAATAAATAACCTAATTGAGAAGTTTGAAGAAGTGAATAAGCAATTAGACAATGAATAGAAAAATCTCCGAATTAATATCGTTTCTTTTGACGAACAATTTTTTAAATTAACAAAATCTTCTGAATGCCAAAATGACATTTCTTGAAATTGGTTCGTAAATTGCTGTTTGTTTTGTAAGTTTAAATTTCAATCAAAAAATCAAAAAAAATGGGAAGTGGATATTTAATTATTGCCGGCGCAATTATGTTATTCAGCTGGCTGGTTAGTTCAAAATTAAAAAGTAAATTCGAATTATATTCTAAATTACAATTACGAAACGGAATGAGCGGTGCCGAAATTGCCGAAAAAATGTTAGCCGATAACGGTATTACAGACGTTCGTGTTATTTCGACTCCGGGTCAATTGACAGATCATTATAATCCGAGTGATAAAACAGTAAATTTAAGTGAAGCCGTTTACAATCACCGAAATGCTGCCGCTGCGGCTGTTGCGGCTCACGAATGCGGACACGCAGTACAGCATTCTATAGGTTACGAATGGCTAACAATGCGTTCTAAATTAGTGCCTATTGTAAGTGTTGCATCTAATTATGTACAATGGATTTTGATCGCCGGAATCCTGATGATTCGTACTTTTCCGCAATTATTATTAATCGGAATAATCATTTTTGCTGCAACAACTTTATTTTCGATTATTACTTTGCCTGTAGAATACGATGCCAGTAACAGAGCGCTCGCCTGGTTAGAAAATAAACATATGCTAACTCAGGAAGAACAGGCAGGAGCAAAAGATGCTTTAAAATGGGCAGCAAGAACTTATGTTGTAGCTGCAATTGGATCTATCGCAACGTTGCTATATTATATTTCAATTTATTCCGGAAGCAGGAGAAACTAAATGAGATAATAAGATAATGTGCCAATTAGAAAATTAGTCAATTAGAAAATTTTCTAAATCTATAAAATAAAAGCCGATAAGTTTTTAAACTTATCGGCTTTTTTTAATTATCTAATTTTCTAATTGGCACATTTTCTAATTTACAGCTGAATTTGCCTGTCAATCTGCTGGTCTAATGAAATGAATGTTTCGGTTCTTGAAACACCTTCTATAGCCTGAATTTTTGTGTTTAAAAGCTGCATTAAATGTTCGTTGTCACGACAAATAATTTTTATTAATACAGACCAGTTTCCGGTTGTATAATGACATTCTAAAACTTCGGGAATTTTTTTCAGGTCTTTTACCGCTTCAGAATTTCGGGAGGCTTTATCCAGATAAACTCCAACAAAAGCCATTGTATTATAACCCAAAACTTTTGGATTTACAGTGAATTTCGATCCTGAAATAACACCGGATTGTTCCAGTTTTTTTAAACGCTGATGAATCGCTGCTCCTGAAATTCCTATTTTATTTGCAATTTGTAAAATAGGTTTCCGGGCATCGTCCATTAAATAACGAAGAATTTCTTTGTCGATACCGTCAATTTCGATTAATAGGGAGTTGATTTTCATAACTTGTAATTTGAAACTAATTTTAGTTATTTGGTTTTAGTTAGAAATCAAATTTAGGAATAAAACTTTAAAATATTTGAAAAAGGAAGATTTGATTTTTTTTTTTTCACCATGAAGGGATTAAATGAAATTAAGGTTGGTTTTAAAAATAAAATTCCAAATTCCAACACATAAAGTTGGAATTTGGAATTTATAAATTTTATTTAAAAAAGGATTATTTTCCTTTGTTTGCTTCGCTAATGTATTTTTCTAAAGCCATTGTCATAGAAGGCGTTTCAGGAGTTGGAGCAAGAATATCGATTCTTAAACCATAATCAAGAGCTTCTTTTTGAGTTGTGCTTCCAAAAACTGCAATTCTGGTATTGTTTTGTTTAAAATCAGGGAAGTTTTTAAACAATGATTTAATTCCGGTTGGGCTAAAAAATGCTAAAATATCATAATAAACATCTGCCAAATCAGATAAATCGCTCATTACAGTTTTGTAAAAAACTGCTTGCGTCCAGTCTACTTTTAAACTATTTAAAGTAATAGGTGCGTCAGCATTTAATTGATCTGATGCAGGAAGCAGGAATTTTTCGTCTTTGTATTTTTTAATCAGTGGAGATAAATCAGCAAAATCTTTTGCACCTACATAAATTTTTCGCTTTCTGTACACTACATATTTCTGCAGGTAAAACGCAACTGCTTCAGATTGACAAAAATATTTCAATCCTTCAGGAACTTTGTAGCGCATTTCATCCGCTACTCTGAAAAAATGATCTACAGCATTTCTGCTTGTCAAAATAATCGCCGTATAATGATTAAGGTCGATTTTTTGTAATCGAATCTCTTTCGCGTTAACCCCTTCCACATGAATAAATGGTCTGAAATCAATTTTTATTTTGTGTTTTTGTTGGAGCTCAAAGTAAGGAGAATTTTCCACTTTAGGTTCAGGCTGTGACACCAAAATTGTTTTCACTTTCATATTATAAACATTTACTAAGCCACCTCTTTTGTTATCCAATAATACATAAAATAATAAGGGGCTATTTCAAGAGCGCAAAGATATAAAATAAAATAAAATAACTTACCGATTATTATATTTTGATACGTTTTAATTGAAATAAAATATGAGAATAGACTTATACACAGCGCAATGCCTATTATTACTAGCGGGACAATTTTTGGAATATTGTCATAATAGAACAAAATGGCATTAAAAGGCAGTACTAAAACACCAATATAAGTCCTGTACGTGGCTTTTTGCAGATTGAAAAGGTTTACAAATTCATCAATGTTAAAAGAAGTTGCAACAATTTTTTCAATTAAGAATTTTCCTAGAATAAAATAAAGTAAAAAAGTAGCGATCTGAATGTATAAAATCCAGTCGGTTTTTGATGCATATCCAAAGATATGAAGCGTAAGCAAAATGAAAAATGAAAACGACAAAATTTGCACAAAAAACAGCCCAACAATAAAGCTGCCTTTTAAGTGGCTGGTATCACGATAAATCTTAGCATATTTATCTGAAATAATAAGTTTGCTAAACTCGCTAAATCTCGTTTCATAAGTCGATTTAGTAATAGCAACAAGTGCAAAGGCTACCACAAATAAAAGGGTTGCCCAATCTTTGTTCTCGATAATTCGGGGTTGAAGGTGTTCAATCATAGCGTTACAAAATTAGTAATTTTTTGTATCAATACTTTTATTATAAATTTATTATGAATGAAATGGCATAAAAAGTTTACTTTTGCGATGAAATTGCCAAGAAAAATGAATGATTGTATTGTCATAATTCCCACTTATAACGAAATTGAAAACATAGAAAGTATAGTAAGAGCCGTACTTTCGCAACATAAACCTTTTCATCTGTTAATTATTGATGATAATTCTCCGGATTTTACTGCAAATAAAGTGATTGCATTGCAGGAAGAATTTCCCGGCAGATTATTTTTAGAGCAAAGGGCCAAAAAATCAGGTTTAGGAACAGCTTATGTTCATGGTTTTAAATGGGCTTTAGCACGTAATTATGATTTTATTTTTGAAATGGATGCCGATTTTTCGCATAACCCAAATGATCTTGAAAAATTATTTGACGCTTGTCATTTTGGTGGCGCCGATTTAGCAATTGGTTCTCGTTATGTTACAGGTGTAAATGTTGTAAACTGGCCTTTAAGCCGTGTGTTGATGTCGTATTTTGCATCGGTATATGTAAAATTCATTACGGGAATGAAAATTCACGATGCCACAGCAGGTTTTGTTTGTTATAAAAGAGAAGTTTTAGAGAAAATAAATCTCAACAAAATAAAGTTTGTAGGTTATGCGTTTCAAATCGAAATGAAATACAGAACTTATTGCGCTAAATTTGAAATTACCGAAGTTCCGATTATTTTCACTGACAGAACAAAAGGAGTTTCAAAAATGAGTAATGCCATTATTAAGGAAGCTATTCTTGGTGTGATTTCACTTCGATTAAAAAAATTAATCAATAGATTATAATACCACATAATACCACGACGATGAATAGGATTTTAATAAAGAATGCTAAAATTGTAAACGAAGGATCTATTTTTGAAGGTGATGTCTTGATCGAAAACGACTTAATTGTTGAAGTTGCAGATAGCATTAGCCTAAAAACGTCAGATTGTATTGTTATAGATGCCGAAGGAAGTTATTTAATGCCGGGCGCAATTGATGATCAGGTACATTTTAGAGAACCGGGATTAACGCATAAAGGCGATATTGAATCTGAATCGAGAGCTGCTGTTGCAGGCGGAATCACTTCTTTTATCGAACAGCCAAACACGGTTCCAAACGCAGTTACTCAGGAAATTTTAGAAGATAAATATCAGATTGCGGCTGTAAAATCATTTGCGAATTATTCGTTTATGATGGGTGCAACCAATGATAATCTGGAAGAAGTTTTAAAAACCAATCCAAGAAATGTTGCCGGAATCAAAATATTTTTAGGTTCTTCAACCGGAAATATGCTGGTAGATAACGAAGCAACTTTAGAGAGAATATTTTCAAGTACGCCCATGTTAATTGCAGTTCACTGTGAAGATGAAGCAACAATTAAAAATAATCTTGCCCTTTTTAAAGAGCAATACGGTGATGATGTTCCGGTAACGGCGCACCATTTAATTCGTAGTGCAGAGGCTTGTTATATTTCGTCTTCAAAAGCGGTGGCTTTGGCTAAAAAAACCGGAGCGCGTTTGCATATATTTCACCTTTCGACAGCAAAGGAAATGGAATTATTTTCGAATAAAATTCCATTAGAAGATAAAAAAATAACGGCTGAGGTTTGTGTGCATCATCTTTGGTTTACCGATGAAGATTATAAAACAAAAGGTAATTTTATTAAATGGAACCCTGCTGTAAAAACGGCCGAAGACAGAAAAGAACTTTGGAAAGCTTTGAATGATGGTCGTATTGATGTTATTGCAACAGATCATGCGCCTCATACAAAAGAAGAAAAAAGCCAATCTTATTTAAATGCTCCTTCTGGCGGACCATTAGTTCAGCATGCTGTTGTAGCAATGTTTGAAGCGCATCATCAAGGAAAGATTACGGTTGAAAAAATCGTGGAGAAAATGTGCCATAATCCGGCTAAGATTTTTAAAATCGAAAAAAGAGGTTTTGTAAAAGAAGGTTATTTTGCCGATTTAGTTATTGTAAATCCGAGTTTGCCGTGGAGTGTGAAACCTGAAAATATTTTATCAAAATGCGGCTGGTCTCCTTTTGAAAATTATACTTTTAAATCGAGAATTACGCATACTTTTGTAAATGGCGAATTGGTTTATAACAACTTTAAAATTAAAGATATTCGTAACGGAAAAAGATTATTGTTTGATAGATAAAAAAACTGAAATGAAGAATTTGGTATTTGTAATATTGGTTTTGTTTCTTGCTGTAAGTTGTAAAAAAGAGTTGGTAAAAGAACCAAAACGACTTATTGAGAAAGGAAAGATGATTGATATTATGTATGATTTATCTGTTTTGGATGCGATAAAATATAATAATCCATTGTCTTTAGATTCAGTAGATGCGAGTCCGAAAAAGTTTATTTTGCAAAAATATAAAGTAGACAGTTTGCAATTTGCACAAAGTAATATGTATTACGCAGCAGATTATGAAAACTACAAAGATATGTTTGATCAAATTGCAAAGCGTCTGGAAAAGAATCAGAAAAAGGTAGATTCATTACTTAAAATTGAAAAGAAAAAAGCAGATAAAGCTAATAAAAATAAAAAAGCAGCAGGGCCAGCTCCAAAATTGGATGATATGAAACCTGTTAATACTGATTCGATAAAAAAAGCGAAAAGAAATTTAAGGAAATAGTTTTTTACAATTTCGAAACTTCTTTTATGTATTGATGTACGTCTAAAAAAACCGTTCCCAGAGCGGTTTTTATTTTTTCGTTCGAATACAGATTTTTAGAATAAGATGCTTTTGCAGTTGCCTTTGTTAAAGTTCTTTTTTGAAAAAATAAAGTTGAGAATATTCCGTCTGCAATCCAAAGTGTATTCATTAATAAAGGATTAGCATGAATACTTGGTTTTTTTACTTTTAAAACTTCCGCAATTGTGTTTAAAATATTTCTGAAAACAACATTATCAGCAATTAATGTAAAACGTTCGTTTTTAATGTTGCTTTTCATCAATTCAAAAGCAATTTTTACAACATCATTTATGGCGACAAATCCGGTGCTACCCAAAGTGTAAAATGAAAGTCCATTTGCAACTCTTGTATAAAGTTCAGCGCTTCCTTGTTCAGCGCTTTTTGTCTTCGGGATTGGTCCTAAAATTACCCCCGGATTAATAATGATAATGTCTAAACCTTCCTGAACACTGCGCCATACTTCCATTTCGGCGCCATATTTAGAAATAGCATAATCGCTATGCGGTTTTTCAGGATTCCAATCTGTTTCTTCGGTAATATAAGTTTCATGTGCGGCTAAATCGCCCAAAGCAGCAATCGAACTTACAAAGCAGAATTTCTTTATTCCTTTGGCTAACGAAAAATTAACCATATTGGCAGTTCCTTCAATATTTGTTTTTCGAAGCGCATCTTCGTCTTTTGGATCAAATGAAATTAAAGCGGCGCAATGGTAAACATATTCAATATCGATAAAAGCAATTTCAAGAGAAGGAACGTCTAAAATATCGGCTTCAAGCCAATTAATTTTTTCGAATAAATCGCCTTTTTTATACAACTCAAAAACCGTTTTTGTTTTTTGAATGTTGTTTGAGTTTCGGTAAATAGCCCGAACGGTTTCTCCATTTTCAATTAAATGAAGTAATAAATGTGCGCCTACTAAACCTGTTCCTCCAGTTACTAATACCATTTTGTAAAGATAAGTTTTTGCTTTTAAGGGACAAAGAGGCAAAGGGACAAAGTTGCAAAGGTTTCTATAAAGGTTCAAAGTTGCAGAGGCATAGAGGCGCAAAGTTTTTTTGTTTGCATAGCTGTCGGAATTGTTTTTTAAAGCTAATATTGCTGTTTTCATTGAAATTGTTTTTTGTCATTGCCATTGCCTTTGATTACATTTGCACAAATTACTTAAAAAATGAAGAATCTAGTTGAAGAATTAAAGTGGCGCGGGTTATATCATGACAGCATGCCAGGAACGGAAGAACAACTGCTGAAAGAAGTAACGACGGCTTATATAGGTTTTGATCCAACGGCAGATTCACTACATATTGGTAGTATGGTTCAGATTATTTTATTGGTTCATTTAAAGAATTTTGGTCATCAGCCTATCGCTTTGGTTGGTGGTGCAACCGGAATGATTGGTGATCCATCCGGAAAATCTGACGAGAGAAATTTACTGAACGAAGAAACTCTGGCTAAAAACGTTGCGGGAATAAAAAGCGTATTATCTCGTTTCTTAGATTTTAATTCTACAGATTCAAATGCTCCGGTTATGGTAAATAACTACGACTGGATGAAAGAATTCTCGTTTATTGATTTTGCACGTGAAGTTGGAAAACGCATCACGGTAAATTATATGATGGCGAAGGATTCTGTAAAAAAGAGATTGAGCGGAGAAGGAGAAGGGATGTCTTTTACAGAATTTACATATCAATTAATTCAGGGTTACGACTTTTATCATTTATATAAAAATAATGGCTGCCTTTTGCAAATGGGAGGTTCTGACCAATGGGGAAATATTACCACTGGTACAGAATTAGTTCGCAGAATGGGAGGAGAAAGTGCAAAAGCTTTTGCTTTGACAACGCCATTAATTACAAAAGCAGACGGGTCTAAATTTGGAAAATCTGAAGGTGGAAATGTTTGGCTTGACGCCGATAAAACTTCGGTATATAAATTTTACCAGTTTTGGGTAAATGCTACAGATGTTGATGCTGAAAAATATATCAAAATCTTTACTTTTTTAGATAAGGAAACTATTGATGCTTTAATTGAAGAGCACAAAGAAGCTCCGCATTTAAGAGTTTTACAAAAGAAACTGGCAGAAGAAATTACCATTTTTGTTCACAGTAAAGAAGAGTTGGAAAAAGCGATTCAGGCTTCGAATATTTTGTTTGGAAATTCAACCGCCGAAGATTTGAAACAATTGGATGAAGCAACTTTTTTAGAAGTTTTTGATGGAGTTCCGCAAGCAGAAATCGCAAAAACAGATCTTGAAAACGGATTGGATATTATCTCGGTTTTAAACGAAAAAACTGGTTTCTTTAAATCAAATGGAGAAGCTAGACGTGCTTTAACAGCAAATTCGATTTCTGTAAACAGAGAAAAAATTAAGGAAGATTTTGTATTAACAGCTAATGATTTAATCAACAATCAGTTTGTGTTGTTGCAAAGTGGTAAGAAGAATTATTTTGTGATTAGAGTAGTTTAAATAGTTTAACTGTTTAAACGGTTAATTGTTTAATCGAAATTCCAGAAACGATTTACCAATTAAACAAATCAACGATTAAACTAAAGAACCATTAGGTTACATCCACGGATATCAGAATTATCAAAACGTCCCAATACCTCGAAAGAGTTGTTGGGATTTTTTTTGCCTAAATCCTGTGTTGCAATAAAAGAACATGAATTGATGTTGGCTAAATCAATAACATTGATTCCGCCTGTTTTTCCATCTTTTACGTAAGTAAGGGCATCTTCGGGATCACGTACTAAAATATGCATCCAACTTGGACATTCAAAAACACCTTCGCCAAGAGAATACGCTTGTGCTAAAAGTTCTGTCATTCCGTATTCTGAGTGAATTGCAGAAACTCCAAAACCTTTGCAAAGTTGTTCGTGTAATTCTTCGCGAATCATTTCTTTGCGTTTGCCTTTCATTCCTCCGGTTTCCATAATAATGGTATTTTGAAGGTTGAACTGATGTTTTTCGATTAAATCTAATAAGGCATACGTAACACCAATTAAAATCACATTTTGCCCGGATTCATCTAAAGCAGTCAGTTTTTTAATTAAGTCGTCGTGATTACGTAAATAAAACCCGCTTTCAGGCTGATTGGATAGTTTTATTAAATCTTCGACCATATAAATAAGTGAAGATCCATCACGTTCGAGATATGACGGCAAAAGAGCCAAAACAACATAATCTTCAATATTGCCATAGAATTGAGAAAACCCATTGCGGTAACTTTCCTCATATAGGGAAACATTGGTCACTAAATGTTTGCTGGTAATCATTCCTGTTGTTCCGCTGCTGGTAAAAGTAACTTGTGCAGGATTGGTGTTTGAGACTACGTTACGGCTTTTGAAAAACTGAATAGGTAAAAACGGAATTTGTTCCAGTGATTTTATCTGTTGTGGATTTACTTTTAAAAAATCACAAAAGTCACGATATACGGGATTATTCTCATGCTGAAAACGAAAGACTTTTAAAGCTATTTTTTCAAATTGTTTCTGACTCGAAATGGTAAATATATCGTTGGCTGTGATCAAAACTTTTTTTGTGCAAAGATAAGTATAATTGTAAATAGTTTTTAGTTTTCAGTCTTGGTTTTCAGTCTCAGTCTCAGTTTTCAGTGCCAGCTACAACTGTGACCTGAAAACTGAGACTGTAAACCAAATAAAAAAAGCTCCAATATCATTGGAGCTTTTTTATTGTATTTTATGTGTTACCGAATAATGAGCTTTCGGGTTGCGGAAGCATTTTCTTCGCTTATTTTAATGATGTAGACACCAGGCGCTAAATCGGCAACATTTAATTCTCTTGAAGCTAAATGTGTCTGGATTACTTTTTTTCCTAAAACATCAAAAACAAGAATTTCTTTTTCTAAATCGTTTTTAGATGTGATATAAACCTTTCCGTTTGTAACTGGATTAGGGTACAAGCTAAGCCCCTCAATGGTAGTTCCGTCTTGAGGTTTTGGTAATTGCTTACTATTATCCTGCGCAGACGCTGTTGTAATAGTAAAGAAAAAAGCCAATAAAAATGTAATATAAAAGTAGTTTTTTGCCATCGCTATGTTTTGGTTATTGTAAATATACAAAAAAAATTACAAAAACTACGCCAAAAAAAAACATCTTAAAACTTTAGGATGTTTTTAACAATTTAGATATGTTTTTACATTCCACTAAAATAAAAAAAAAATCCTTCGGAATATTCCGAAGGATTTAATATTAAATTTTGTTTTAGGAACTTTTTAGAAAAGACCAGGAGCTTTAGTAGCGAAGTCATAACTTGTCCAAGCAAAAACAGATTTATCAGCACCAGTAGCAGCAGTGTTGTTGAAAACAAGTTTTGTAAAATCAGCAAAAGCATAAGCTGGATAAGCACCTGCTGCATTATAGTTTGCACCAGGAATTGGACTATCAAGAGATGTAGTTACACCTGCTTGACCTATGAAAGTTACACCTGTATAGTTAATATCGATATTAACACTAGCAGCAAGAGCAGGACCTGTTGCATCGTTAAATTTAAACAAACCATTTGTAGGCAAGTTTACTGCATCACCCCAAACTATTTTTGTATTTGTTAAATTAATTTTACAACCTGTTCTGTAAGTTGCAACAGCACGAAGTTTATAAGCAGTGCTGTTTGCGTCACCAGAGTCTTTACCAGCTCCGTTGTAAACACCAATTGAAAAGTTTGTCATAGTTGGGTTAGACAAGTTTGCTGTATTAGCAGGAGTTGAACCAAGGTCAGAGAAGAAACCGTCACCTTCCATCATACCAGAACCATTAGTGATGTCATTAAAGCCAGCCTCACGAATTTCGATTACGTTTTTTGCTGTACCTTTCCAACCTAAACACCAGTCAAAAGTATCATCAGCAGAGTTTACTACTAAAAGGTTTTCAACATTTACAGTACCACCAAAGAATTCGATGTTATCATCAGCACCATCATGTAACCAAAGGTTTTTAAGAATTGTACCAGTACCTTGTGCATATAATGAAAGGTTGTTTCCTTCTTTTGTACCGTTGATACGAGCACCTGCGTAAGCAATCTCTACATATTGTAATTCACCTGATGAATCATCATCTTTATTAGCACCGTATGAAGCATCTCCAATTTCAGTTGCTTGAGTGTAGTTACCATCTCTTGAACCATTTGGAGAAACAAGAGTTGCTTTACCACATAAAAATACACCAGCCCAGTCACCAGGTAATTTTCTGTCAGAAGTAAAAACAATTGGTTTAGCAGCAGTACCTACAGCTTTAATTTTAGCACCCATGTTTACTTGTACACGTACATTTGTACCACCTTGTGCACCAGAAGTGTTTGCAGTAAATTTAACACCAGGCTCAAGCGTTAAAGTAAAACCGTCTAATACAACTAAAGCACCATCTAAAACGTAGTTACCAGCTGGTAAAGTAATGTTAGCTGCAACAAAACCTTTCAAAGAACTTGCGTTGTAATCCGGATCAGTCAATGAAGAGATTAATCCGTCTTTAGTTCCTTCTTGAACAGGATCATTACCATTGTCGTTGTCACTACTACAACCTACTACCATTGTTGCTGCAATAGCAAGCATAAGCATTTTTTTCATTTTTTTCATTTTAATATTAGTATTTGTGTTGATTTAAAATTATTTGTGTTAAGAATTTTTATAATTGCCAGCTAAGACCTAAAACAATAGTCGCGCCTTTTCTATAACTGCTGATAAGCGTGTCTGTAGTTTCATTTGTAACAGTCGAAGTGGTTTTTTGTGTAAGCCAAAATCTTGAGTTTAGTATGTTTCTCGCTCCAAAATTAAGCGCGAGTTTGTATTTTTTAAATTCAAAAGTGTTTATAAAATCCAGTGTTGGAACGGCTTTTTCTACAATATTTTCACGTTCAGAGGTACCTACAGTATATACTTTGTCGTAGAAATAGTTAAAAACCAAGGTTGATAATAGAGATGTTTCGTCATTACCGGTACTATAACTCAAGTCAGAATTAATTAACAAAGGCGATGCTCCTTGCATTTTACCTTTTTCGTGTGTGAAATAGGTAGAAATAACACCCTTTGTTTGATTATCTTGTGTTTGCTCACTATACAAATAAGATGCGTTAAAGCCAAAAGAGAAATCTTTTGTGCGTGTCTCGCTATCAAAGCTATAAAGAGTTTTACGTACTTCCAGTTCAGCACCAACTACAAATGCTTTGGCTGTATTCACATACGAGTATTCTAATGCAGGTGAGTTCATTTGCGTACGGCTTATTGGGTCCTGAATGTATTTGTAGAAACCACCAAATGAAATAATCTCTTTTTTTGATAAATAATGATCATATTTAAGATCAGCATTGTAATCAGATGATGGAACAAGGTATGGATTACCGTATTCGTTACTATTTACATCAGAATATAAAAATTGTGCCATTTCTTTAAACTGAGGCATTGTGTAAGTTTGGCTGGCTGCAAAACGTATTGCATTTTTCTCGTTGATAGCGTACTTTAAATTTAAACTTGGCAAAATAAAGTTTTTGTCAATGTTAGAAGGCTTTGTCGTTAAGTCATTAACACTACTGGTAAGGTTTGTATCCCAGTTTATAGTTTGTTTAATCTGTTCAGTTCGTACCCCTATTTGGACAGTAAGTTTTTCGTTAAACGGATATAATAATTGCAGATAACCTGCCATAATATCACGGTCTGCAAGATAATAAAAAGGAGAAAGTGCATTTGGATTGTCTGCTGCTCCACGTCCGGTAACGAGGTGAAAAACACCTGTATCAATACCATGTTGATTAAGAACCAAGTCTGGATTTTCCGGGTCTATAGTTGGTCCTGAACCGAAATCATACAATAGTTCTGTAAAATTAAATGTTCTGTCAGTGGTACGGTAATTTCCTCCCAAAGTCAATACAGCAGAGGCATTTGATTCTGGATTAAAGGTGTAGTTTATTTCTCCTTTTGCAGCAGCATCATTTTCATCCAATGTAGAGAAATAACGATTAGTTTGTCCAGCTGAGTCAGAAGCTGCATTGTATGTGTTCGTTTGATCATTGTAAGCATACGTATTGGTTTTACGATCTGGTTCTGTACCTTTTAGTTTGCTGTAAACTCCTCCAATGTTGACAGTAATTTTATCGTTAAATTTATAATCAGCTAAAAGTTGGTTTGAAAAAAGATTGTTATCGTCATTTTGTTGACGTATTACCAACGATTTTTCAGCTCCTGGTGTACCAATGTCTCCGTTTATATCATCATCAAAACCAATTAAACGGTTTACATATTGAGAGTTGTTGTGAATATAAAGAGAATTAAGCGATATACTTCCTTTATCAAATTTGTATTTTGCATTTCCTAAAAAGGATTGTGTTGCTTTATAGTCCGTACGACTTAAATCGTCGCGACGAGTATAGTCTCCTGAGAATGTTGATTGACCTATAAAACCTTTACGATAAAAGAATTCGCTGTTGCTTGAAGCTACACCAAAAAGAGAAAGTTTGTTTTTACCAATATTAATTTTTCCTCCACCTAAAATGTTGAAATTTTGATTTACTGTATTTGATACATTGTCAGTTTTAAAAGTTGTCTGAAAATCGTAGCTGTTCAAATTTGTAATAGGGCTGTTTCTTCCATTTTGTAAAAAACCGAAATAACTATAAGTTCCATTTGCTACAGCAAACTTAACAGAATTAGCATTTGTGTTGATACCATTACGGGCAGATATACTAAGCATTATATTTTTGTCCAGTTCTTTTGATGTAATATCGATATTCGCTCCAGCATTATCACCGTATAAATCAGCAGCAAATGTTTTGTTTACGTTTATGTTTTTAATAATGTTAGAACTAAAAAATTCAAGCGAAACATTCTTGTAAACCGGATCTTCAGAAGGAAGAGGCAAGCCATTTAATGTAGTCGAATTATATCGGTCACCAAGTCCGCGTACGAAAACATTGTTTACACCTTCTTGTTTAGAAACTCCGGAAGTTTTTACAACTGCCGCAGCTGCATCAGAAACTCCTTTTCTTGATAGCTCTTGAGCACCAATAACTTGTTTCATTTCAATAGCATTTTTTTGCTCTAATAAGAGTGCAGACTCTTTTTCTCTGTTTACAGAAGATGATTTTACTACAACATCTTTCAAAGTATAGCCACTTCCTGAAGAAAGCGCTCTATTAATAGTTACAGTTTCATTTGCAACCACTGTTGCAGGAACTTCTACAGATTCGTAACCTAAAAAACTTAGAATTACAACGTATTTTCCGGGAGCTACGCTTAACGAATATTTCCCGTCAACGTCAGTATTTGTGCTAATGTTTGTTCCTTTTATTAAAACATTCGCAAAAGGAAGCGATTGATTGTTCATTTCTTTGTCGGTTAGTACACCAGAAATTGTACCTTTGTTTTGAGCGACCGAAATCGTGCAGATAAATAATGTGAGTAATAGAAATTTTAGATTGAATTTCATTTTTAGTTGTGTTTAATTTATTTTTTTGCAAAGTAAGAGCCGCCCTGTAAAGTTCATGTTACGCACTTGTTATGTTTCTGTGTTCTATAGATTATCAAATTGTTACGAGATTAAATTACCGTTAACACGGATTTTTAACCGTTGATTTATTATTATATTTACCATCGCAATTAAAAACCATCAGATTTTTTAGGATGAAATTTGATGAGAAAACTCAATTTTTGCTATTTTATGAAAAAAACTCAAACCAAGATTTTATTGGTCGACGATGAACCGGATATCTTAGAAATCGTAGGCTATAACCTTGCTCAGGAAGGCTATCAGATTGTAACAGCTTCAAATGGAAAAGATGCAATTGCAAAAGCTCAGAAGGAATTACCGGACCTTATTATTATGGATGTGATGATGGCAGAGATGGACGGTATGGAAGCTTGTGAAAACATCAGAAAAATACCGGAATTAAATAATGTTATCATAACTTTTTTAACAGCAAGAAGCGAAGATTATTCTCAAGTAGCTGGTTTTGATGCAGGTGCAGATGATTATATTACAAAACCAATAAAACCAAAATTATTGGTTAGCAAAGTAAAAGCTTTGCTAAGAAGGTTAAAAGAACAAGAAGTTGTTAGCGATACTTTAAATGTTGGCGGAATCGAAATTAACCGTGAAGAATACAAGATCATAAAAGGTAATGTAGAAATTGCTTTACCAAGAAAAGAATTCGAATTATTTTATTTATTAGCTTCAAAACCAGGAAAAGTTTTTAAAAGAGACGAAATCCTTGATAAAGTTTGGGGTAATGAAGTTGTAGTTGGAGGAAGAACAATCGATGTTCACATCAGAAAATTACGTGAAAAAATTGGAGAAGATCTTTTTAAAACAATAAAAGGAGTTGGTTATAAATTTGAAGTTTAGATTTTTTTAAGGGACTAAGTTTCAAAGACTCTAAGTTGCTAAGAATTTAAACAAATTCAATAAATTTAAACATATAAGTGATATAAGTTCATATAATTTGTAGCACTTAATTTTTAAAAATTATTATATATTAGCACATATAAACCTAGTTTATATGTGCTAAGTCATTTATAGTCAAAAGTTAAATGAACTTATATCACTTATACGGTGAAAAAATAGTCTCTCAATAGTTTATCAAATATTTCAATGAAAATTAATTTTAAAAAAACATACAAATTCGCTGTAAAGTCGGCATTATATATAAGTCTTTTTGCAACAGGATTTGTTATGATTTTGATGTCATTATTTTATAGAGGACAATTAAAACATCAAATCGCATTTGGATTAATTTTCATCGTATCCATTTATATATTTGCTTTTTTGGTTTTGCAATATCGAGTAGAACGTTTTATATACCGAAGAGTAAAAAAAATATATGATGAGGTTTCATTGTTAGAATCCACAACATTGATCAATCAGCCTATTACGACCGACATGGAAACGCTTTCGCGAGAAGTGAAAAAGTTTGCTACCGATAAAAAACTCGAAATCGAAATGCTCGAAATTCGTGAACAATACCGAAGAGAGTTTTTAGGCAACGTTTCTCATGAACTTAAAACCCCCCTGTTTACTGTTCAGGGTTATGTTTCGACTTTGCTTGACGGTGCAATGGACGACAAAAATATCAGAAAAAAATATTTAAAACGTGCCGAAAAAGGAGTAGAGCGATTAATTTATATAGTCGAAGATCTCGATATGATTACCAAACTTGAATCTGGTGATTTAGATTTGAATATGACTGATTTTGATATTGTTGTATTGATTCAGAATGTTTTTGACTTATTGGAAATGAAAGCCGAGAAGAAAAAAATAAAATTGGCTTTTGAAAGCAGAAATGTAAAATCGGTTATAGTTCGTGGAGACGAAGACAGAATTCAACAAGTACTTGAAAATTTAATTGTAAACTCAATTAAGTACGGAAAAGAAGGCGGCTTAACCGAAGTTGGCGTAGTAAATCTAACCAAGAAAAAAGTCTTAATCAGAATTAGCGATAACGGAGAAGGAGTTGAAAAACAAAATATTCCAAGACTTTTTGAACGTTTTTACAGAGTTGATAAAAGCGGAACCCGATCTGAAGGCGGTTCAGGTTTAGGATTAGCCATCGTAAAACATATTATCGAAGCACATAAAGAAAAAGTATACGTAGAAAGTGAGTTCGGAATTGGTTCTGAATTTTCTTTTACACTCGAAAAAGCATATAAAGCACAAAAAATCGAAGTTAAAAAATTGTAAGCTTAAATAAATGCGAAGTGCCGTAAATACATAGTTTGTCACGACGAATAATATTTGCGTAACAATTTCGAAACAAATCTTCTTATTTTGGTAACATCTTGTTAATGATTTCTTAACATAGGTGATACATCTTTGCACCTTGAATTTTAGTGCATTAGAGAAAAAATGATAAAAAGAAAAATAATTGCGATTTTGTTGCTAATTAGTTGTGTGGCAAATGCACAGGAATTGACTAAAGAAGATGTGAAAAAAGAAGTAGTTCGACTTCTTGATTCTATCAACAAAGCAAAACTTCCAGATACCAAATCAGGTGTTAGTAACGACGAACATTGGTACGATCGAATCTCTTTAAGAGGTTATGCACAAATAAGATACAACGGTTTGTTATCTACAAACGATAAAGTTTCCTGCGAACAATGCGATAAATCATGGGGAACAACTTCTACAGATCCCAACGCAAGAGCAAACAACGGACTTTTTATCAGACGTGCACGTTTAGTGTTTTCAGGTCAGGTTCATCCAAATGTATTTTTCTACTTTCAGCCGGATTTTGCCAGTTCACCAAGTACGGGAATTCAAAATTTCGTTCAGATTCGTGACTTATATTTTGATCTTTCTTTTGATAAGAAAAAAGAATATCGTGTGCGTGTTGGACAAAGTAAAATTCCATACGGTTTTGAAAACATGCAATCAAGTTCACAACGATTGGCTTTAGACAGAAACGATGCGATGAACAGTGCCATCTTGAATGAACGTGATTTAGGAATATTCTTTTATTGGGCCCCGGCTGAAATCAGAGAGCGTTTTGCTATGCTTGTAAAAGACGGTTATAAAGGTTCAGGCGATTATGGAGTTTTTGCTTTTGGAGTTTACAATGGACAAATCGCCAATAAATTAGATGGAAACAGAGATTTGAATGTTGTTGCCAGAGTAACATATCCGTTTGTTATTGGCAATCAGATTATCGAACCGGGAATTCAGGCATATACCGGAAAATGGGCTTTTACAGGTGAAATTTCCCCTGGAGTTATCGTAAATGATCCACAATATGTAAAAGACCAAAGAGTAGGAGCGACTTTTGTTTTATATCCAAAACCATTCGGAATCCAGACGGAATATAATATTGGTAGAGGACCTCGCTACAATACGTTAACCAATACTGTTGATGAAACAGATTTAAATGGTGGTTACGTATTATTGAATTACAAATTAGATTTGAAAAAGCAGCATATTTATCCTTTTGCCAAATTTCAATATTATGACGGAGGAAAAAAATACGAAAAAGATGCCAGAAGTTATGTCGTAAGAGATTATGAATTAGGTATAGAATGGCAGCCAATTAAAGCATTCGAACTTACGGCAGAATATGTTATTGCCGACAGAACTTTTGAAGACAGCGCGCTTCCAATCAACAGGCAACAAGGAAATTTATTGCGATTGCAAGCGCAGTTTAACTTCTAAACTTTATCTTCAAATATAGAAAATAGTTCATCCCAGTCGATATTATCCTGAAACTGAGAAAAACCTGTAAACGACTTTACTCTTGATAAATCTTCAATGGTAAAGTCGTCTTGCAATGCGTACGGCACCAAATTTTCATCCTGAAGTTTTATCGCAAGATATTCCTGCTCATATTGTCCCGGCGTTGGAATAAAAAAAGCTTTTTTACCCAATTTTGCCAAATCCATAACAGTAGTATAACCGGAACGGCATAAAACCAATTCACTTTCGTTAAAAGTTTGTTCCAATTGCTTCGAATTCATGAAATTGTAATGCGTAACATTTTCTGATTCCAGTTTAGTTTGGTCTTTTTCGACTACACCTTTTACAAAAACTACTTTTCCTTTATAATTAACGATTTCTTTCAGTAATTTTTCTTCAAGGAAAGTACGTTGAGGTTCCGGTCCCGATAGAATAATCATTAAATCATATACTTTTGGAGTCTCTTTTTTACGCATTCTGCTCAAAGGACCAATATATTTTAAGTTAAGTTCATCTGTTTTAAGATGCCCTAATTCACCGGTAAGATTTACCTCTTCATTAGTATCAGGAACCCAGCATTGGTTGTATTTTTTAATAATATGCTGATGACATTTACTCGTAAACCACGTCGTGTTTCCGGTCATCACATTCAATTGATGCGTTATAAATACAGATGGGATTTTTTTACTAAAAACACCTAATCTGTTATCTGAAATAATACCGTCAATACCGTGTTTTTTAACCCACGATTTCACCATTTTTTTCTCATCTAAAATAGCAGTAATCATTTTAGGAAGGTTTTTGATCAGTTTCCATTTAAAATTTTTACCATTTTTAGCATATTCAATATGATACGATGGCAATTCAAGAGTTTGAATATAAGGGAATTCTTTTCTTAACAAAGCAAGCGCAATACCGTCTGAAGCTATGACCGGAATAAAGTTATTTTCCTGAAGCGCTTTTATGATCGGGATGCATCTTGTGGCGTGGCCTAGTCCCCAGTTTAACGGTGCGATTAAAATAGTTTTGTTTGCAGAATATTCAATACTCATATTATGTTGCTTTTTGACGAAGATATATAAATAAGTCTTTTCTGCTATTTCGGAGATATTACTAAATTATTAACTCTATTGTAAAGCTTTATTGGTAAATTAACACAAAATCTGAAAATGGAGAAAAAATAAGAGGCATTCACTGATTTTTTTCTATAAAAAAAAGAGACCAATATCAATTAGTCTCCTTTATTATAGTAATGAAATTATTTTTAATCCTGTATATACGTTTTGTTTCCGTTAGAATTAATGTAGTATTTACCGCCTCTGGGACCTGTATATACTTTTTTACCATTGTATTCTCCCGTCACTTTATCAGCAACTTTTGGTGCTTTTTCGTTCGTTTCCTTTAAAGTTTTAGTCGTTGCTTTTTTAGTTGCAGTTGCATCTTTTTTAACCGATTTTGCTTTTGCATCAGCTTCTGTCTTTTTTACATCAGCTTTTGTGCTTTCAGCCTTAGCGTCTTTTTTTGCTTTAGCAGCGTCAGATTTTGCTTTTTTTGCATCAGCAGTTGCTTTTTTAGAATCAGCAGTTGCTCCATCTGCAGCAGATTTTGCTTTATCAGAAGCTTTTTTAGCTTTAGCAGATTCTTTTTTGGCATCTGTAGTCGCTTTGTCAGCATCAGATTTTGCTTTTTTAGCTTTTGCCGATTCCTTTTTTGCATCTGCAGCAGCTTTATCAGCATCAGATTTTGCTTTTTTTGCCTTAGTTTCTGTTTTAGTTTTAGTAGTTTTTGTTGTTTCCTGCGCATAGAAATTACCGGAAAGCACAAATACGAAACAGATCAATAATAATTTTTTCATAAGTTGAGAAGTTAAAATTTCAATTAAAAATAATCAATTTATAGTAATGTTGTTCGCAAAGTGTTAAAAATAAGCACGAAGCTGTACATTTCCGGTGTGAACCGTATTTCCGGTTTCACTTTTTCGACCCTGATAATTTAAATTTATATCTAAAAACTGCGTTATGTTTTTCTGTAAAAGCAGCTTCCAAACCAGATTTTGCCCAGCCTGCAGCCCTTCAAGCATTTGAAAACCTACAGATGAAAATTCGTTTCCTTCAAATTTATTTTCATAAAAAGAAAACTCACCATTTACAGTTATCTTTTTTTCGCCGGCATAAGAAAAAGAAGTTCCCAGCCTGTTTTGACGCAATGTTTCAAAATTTCCTATTTTGTTTTCTTTGTTCTGCAACTCATAAAAGAAATCCAGACTGGTATTTTTCGAAAATAAATAACTGATTTTTGGTGCAATTTGATAGCCTTTCAAATCATAATTCTTTTCAGTAAAATCTTCCGAAACTAAATTGTTTTTTATGGTTTTGGTAAAGAAATTAAACAACCAGCTTTTTTGATACAAATGCGTGTATTGCAATTGGTGTGAATTGTTAGTGACATTTTGAGAACCAATCGAAAGCAAATTTTTCCCTTTATTAATAAGGTAAGAATACGTTACAGAATGCTTTTGTTTGCCTCGATTATAATATAAACTGTTCCTGAAACTTGAGTTTAATCCCAAAATATTTTCTTCAGATGAACTAAACGGATTCAATTCTAAACGATCGCCGTTACTTTTTACTTTTCGATCCATAATAAAAGACGTCTGATTGTAAAAATAAGAAGCCAATTTTTTAAAACCGGTTTCGTTTTGCCATTGCAGCGGATTTAAAGTAACCGATTGTGAAAACTTATTTTGATTCGTTTTAATATAAACCTGATTGGGTAAAAAGATACGAATAAACTTCGCCTGATCCGGAAAAGGAGCGACCTCAAACTCTTCCAATTCCTGAATTCCGTTACCATTATAATCATTCCAGGTATAAACACCTTGCCCCGCCGGAACTTCGATATACGTAAATTCCTGTTGCGCAATAGTTCCTGAACTCGTTTCATAAGCCGTACCTATTTGCATAAACTGATTAAAAAATCGGTCGTTGTATAGAATTCTGGAGTTTAATGAAGGTTCGTTTTTTCGTAGTGCATCCGTAAAATTCAAAGTTCTGTAACTCGCATAAACCGCCAAATCTGTTTTTTTATTCTGAATCAATTTTGATTTTAAAACGTACATTCGGGAATCGTTTACATGTTGCAATAAACCATTTTGCAAACTATCGTTTCGACGTTGTAAATATCCTAATTCGACAAAAACCTTCGTACTGTCGCCACGACCAACAAAAACACCATATTCAGAAAATCTTTGGCTCAAGGCCGAAAACTGATTTGTGATCTTATCTTTTTCCTGATTATCTTCGATTTGTACACTTCCGCCAACCCAATTTTTGCCAAAATGATATTTCGTTTTAGCCAGATTTCGAATGAATTTTGAAGTCGAAGCCGTTGCATCAGAATTTAGGAAACTGCCTAAATTTTCAATCGTCCATTTATTCAGTTTAAAAAAAGCAGTTGTTGTATGTCGTGCTCCCGAATAGCTTTCCGTAAAGTCTAATTTTTCAAATTTATAAGTAAACAAACCAATATTTGAAGTTTCTTTTTTGGCGAACAAATCAAAATTTAAACCCGTAACCAAAAGACTCTGGTTGCCTGAAAGCGTCGTATTTAAATTCCAATCCCGATTAAATTCAATATTATACAAACGTTCTACCGATCTGAAATCTTTTTGTACAAATTGATAATTTGCAAAACCATCCAGAGTCCAGTCTTTCGTAAAAAGACGTTTTTTGATATTGGTTTTAAAAGCAATTCCCTGATTATTAGCATCGTCAATATTCGAAAATAAGTTTTGATCATTGTTGCTCATTGCAATTTCAAAATCAACCAACGTTTTTTCATCGGGATTGTACTTTCCTAAAAAAGTCGCGACCTGAATTTTCATTGGCGCAACAAGTTTTACAATTGGTTCATAATTTCCCTGCAAAACGCCATTTACCGGTGCAGTATATTCGTAAATACGCTCCACAGAATTATTGTTTTGAATGATGTAATTTCCCAGATTATTGCCAACAAGACTAAATTTTACATTATATAAAACATCGCTCGAATTGTTTGAATATTGATAAACGTCGACATTATTTACGAGTACTTTTTTATACAAAATTTTATTATCAGCATACACATCTTCATAAGCAGATGGCGCGATCATTAAGTTTTGATTGTCTCCCGCCTGACTCAAAATCTGAACTTGTTCTGTAGAAAGATTTTGTTGCAAAGGCTGATTTTTCATATCATTTTCAGAATAGATATAACCGCCAAAACTCCAGTTTTTATTTTCATGAGTCGCACCCGCATATGTAACCAATCGATTGTAATTTCGTTCAGAATATTGATATTCAACATTAATACGCATTTCTGATGTAATCGTAAAAAGCGATGTAAACACAATTTCACCCGCATTATAATCAATTACATAATCGTTGTTTTCACCACGTTTGAGTAAAACACCATTTACATAAACACGTTCAGAACCGGAAATTACCAAAACGTACAATTCGCCATTTTGCCCTTTTAATTTGTACGGTCCCTGATTGCCCTCCTGTCCTGTAAAAGTACTTTTTGCATATTGCCCCTTTACAAAAGCGACAGATGCAAAAACATTTGTTTTGTTTTCCTCGCCTCCAAAATCAAAACTCGTTGCAAGCCCCTGAACCTTTTTGTTGAAACTTAGAAATTGCGTTTTTCTATTTTCCAGAAAAACATCGCCCGCACGAATGTTCCAGTCATCGCTAAAAAGTTCCATGAAAATATTATCAAACTGATCCAGTTTTTGCGAATATCCGCCATCTTGAAGCGGAATATTATTGTCCTGAAGTGAAGCCCGCAAACTCACTTTATCAGATATTTTTCCCGTTATCTGCAGATCCAGATTCGAATTTAAAACCGTGTTTTGATTATTACCAATCGTAACACCACGCGTAATACTTCCGGAAGTATTTAATCCATCAAACGGCGTGACTTTTTTTGCGTTAGCATTTTCAAGTTTGTATAATTTCTCTGTTCCAACATCGTTGCTAACCACCTGACTATCTTTGTAAATTGAATATTCTTTGGTTAAAAAATCAGGATATTTTAAATAATTGACAATTAAAGTATCAGAAGCCGAATTGAAATTTTCTTTAAAAAGTAAAGTTCCTTTTTGAAAATCGATTTTGTAAAAGGCAGAATCGATTGGTTCATTTTTAGCATTTAAAAGTTCGAAAAAACTGGAATTAATACTAAATTTTTCCAGGTGAATCGTGTCTTTGGTAACAATTACTTTTTTCGTTTGATACGATGATTCCGTTTCTTGCGCCCGAAGACCAGAAAACCAAAACAGCACCGTTAAAAACAGTAATTTTTTCAACATAAAGACTTTAACTCTAAAAAGCCAAAAGTAGTATTTATAATTGGGAAATTCTGAGACATTTAAAGGTTGATAATATTGTGAGTTAGAGCATTATTCTGTTTTTTTGAAAAAGAATAAAAACATTAAACCAATCTTTTTTTTAGCTTTGTCTGCATTAACCAAATTTAATTATGGATACTGGCAAAGAACTTTTATTCTTTTTTAGTGCTTTGGGAGCTTTCAACGGAATTATTCTGGGCGTTTATTTTTTCTTTTTTACGAAGAAAAAATACCTTACCAATTATTTTCTTGGAGCGCTTTTATTTGCATTAAGTATTAGAATTGGTAAATCTGTATTTGTCTATTTTGATTCTACTTTACCTAAAATGTATCTGCAATTTGGACTTACAGCCTGTTTTTTTATTGGTCCGTGTCTGTATTATTTTTTAAGATCGGCGGTTGAAGAAGTAAACGTAATGCCAAAATCATGGAAGTTTACATTACTGCTTTTAGGAATCATCATTGTGACTGTTGGAGTTGTATATCCGTATGAAGATTATCCAAAACTTTGGACAGGTTATTTTATAAAGATTATTTATTTTGAATGGTTCGTTTATATTGTTTTTTCAGGTTTTACAATTCGTGCAATTTTGAAAAAAATAATAAATCCAAAACAAAAAACAACGCCTTCAGAACTGTGGTTCGGAATGCTTTTTTTGGGTAATTTTCTTTTGTTTCTTTTCTATTTCCTTTCGATTATGGGCGCTTCGGGAGCAACATATATTAGTGGCGCTGTGGTTTTTTCTTTTATTTTATATCTTATTATTTCAATTCTTTTATACAGAAAAAAAACAGATGATTTGTTTTTGCTGAACAATCAAAAATATTCAGGAAAGAAAATAGATGCAGCCGAAGCCGTACTTTTATCTGAAAAATTAGAAAAAATAATGATCGAAAAAAGTTTGTATAAAAACCCGAATTTGAGTCTACAGGATTTATCGCAGGAACTTAATATTTCGAGTCATCAATTGTCTCAGTTTTTGAATAACAATTTGGGCAGGAATTTTACGAGTTTTATCAATGAATTCAGAATAAAGGAAGCTTGCAAAATCATCACTTCAAACGACAAACTAACTCTAGAATCTATAGGTTATGATGTTGGTTTTAATTCGAAATCGACATTTTTTGCAGCTTTTAAAAAACATACCGGAACAACGCCTTTAAATTATCAACTGCAAGGTTTACAAAATTAAGCTATGAATATTGGTAAAGAAATTTTATTCTTTTTTGGTGCTTTGGGGTCGTTCAACGGAATTATTCTGAGTATTTACTTTTTCTTTTTCACCAGAAAAAAATATCTCACAAACCTTTTTTTGGGAGCACTACTTTTGGCTTTAAGTATTCGCATTTCAGTTACTGTTTTTGTTTATTTTAATAATGCTTTGCCAAAAAGTTATCTTCAAATTGGACTTTCGTCGTGTTTATTAATTGGTCCGTTTTTATATTATTTTTTAAAATCCGGAATTCATTCCATTGTTAGTATTCCTAAAATATGGAAATATCATTTGGCGATTTGGTTCATGATTATATGTACTGTCGGGTTTTTATTTCCTTATAAAAATTATCCTGTTTTATGGAACGTCTATTTTGTAGCTTTTATTTTTCTGCAATGGTTTATATGTCTTCTTTTATCAGGTTTTGAAATCCGAAAACTACTTCAAAAAGTAACTAATAATGAAAAAATGAGTCCGGCTGAAAAGTGGTTCACAGCGATTTTCTTCGGCAACGCGATCATTTTTCTTTTTTATTTTCTTGGCTTTGCCAGAGTTCCATTTATTTCATGCGTTACAGGTTGTTTGTCTTTTACGTTTATTCTTTATTTAATAATCCTGATTCTTTTGCATCGAAAAAAAACAGACGATTTGTTTCTGCTGAATATCCAAAAAGGGAAAAAATTAGACAAAGAAGAAGCAGCGGTTTTATCTGATAAATTAGAAAAAATCATGTTCGAAAAAAGTTTATACAAAAACCCAAATCTGAGTTTACAGGATTTATCACAGGAACTCAATATTTCAACGCATCAACTATCGCAGTTTTTAAATCATAATCTGGGCAAAAACTTTACGAGCTTTGTAAATGAATTCAGAATAAGTGAAGCTTGTAAAACCATAGTTTCAAATGATAAAATTACATTAGAATCTATAGGTTATGATGTTGGTTTCAATTCGAAATCGACATTTTTTGCAGCCTTTAAAAAACATACCGGAACTACACCTTTAAACTATCAAATTCAGGGATTTCAGTCTTAAAGCAGAGTATTAATTTATAAATTCGTACTCCTGAATTCTCTTTCTATTACCTCATTTCGCGGTTTTGAGCTGACTTTTGTCACTACAAAAAGTCAAACCCTAATCGCTAAATTTTATGAAGTTTTTAATTTCAGTTTTCATTTTTATTTATTGTTTTTTTCTTGCGTCAACAAATGTAAAAGCGCAAACTATAAAAAATGTTTCCGGTAAAGTCGTCAATCAAAACAACGAACCAATGATGGGAACAGTCTCCTTATTATCTGTTCGGGATTCTGTGATAATCAAACAGCAGGATTTTCTGGACGGGATTTTCCAATTATCAGATATTAATCAAAAAGAAATTATTCTAAAATTGACTTCGGCAGAATTTGCTGATCGTTTTTTGAATGTGATTTTTAAAGACAAAGAGAATATAAATTTAGGTTCAGTTATCGTTTTTGAAAACAACAATCAGTTAAACGAAGTGGTGATAAAAAGCCAGACTTCATTGTTAAAATATGGCGCAAACGGAACCATTGACGTTAATGTCGCCAATACTTTGCTGGCGACGAGCAGTTCTGTCAATGAATTGCTGGGCAGAGTTCCCAATGTTGTCGTTGCCGAAGGACAAATAAGTGTTCTGGGAAAAGGCGAAACGATTATTTACCTTAACGGAATTTTGATTAATTACGAACGTTTTGCGGCGATTCCGGTTTCGCAAATTTTAAAAGTGGAAGTAATTTCAAATCCGTCTTCAAAATACGATGCCGAAGGAAAAGCAGTAATCAATATTATAACGAAAAGGAATATCGAAAACGGAATAATGGGAACGGCGAGTCAGCAAGTTACAGTTTCAGAATTTGCAGGAACAAGTACAAATACACTTCTTGATTTTAATTATACAAAAGGAAAGTTTTCTTTTATAACAAATTACGGATTGCAATTAGGCAAAGGCAGAGAACTTTTATATACAACAAGAACGCGACCAAATCCGGATGAATTTATGCGCTCTCAACTTACCACAGACTGGAAACGTCAGTTTAATAATTACTCTAATTTTGGTTTTGGTTTGCAATATTCTTTCTCCGAAAAGGATTATATTTCTTTAGCTTACAGCGGAAACATAGAAGATTTAGGCGGAGTTGTAGAAAGCCGAAATTCAATTGACAATAATACCGGAAATAGTTTTTATGCAACAGATATTGCTAAAAATGATGTACTGCTCAATCAGTTCATTAATTTAAATTACAATGTGATAACAGATAGTAAAGGTTCATCGTTATTTATAGGAACGCAATATTCTAATTATAACGGAACTGTTCAGGATTTTATTGATGAAAATAGTTTGGTTGAGGATCAAAATACCGAGAAATATTTAAAGAATAATGTAGTCAATGGTATAAATATAATAATGGCACAAGCCGATTATTCTAAAAAAAGTAATGAAAATGCAAAACTCGAAGCAGGAGCAAAGTACAGTTATGCGACGATAAAATCGGGAACAGATTTTTTAATTGCAAATGCCAACGATATGATTTTTGAGTTAGATGACGAGCTGTCAAGTGATTTTTCGTATAAAGAAAAAATTGGCGCTGCGTATTTTAATTATGGAAAATCGCTGGGTGAAAAGTTTAATTTTTCTGTTGGCGCTCGAGGCGAATGGACGAATTATGATTTGTTTACAAACGCAAACGGAACCCAAAAATTCAGTAAAAGTTACGGCAATATTTTCCCCAACTTACTTTTAAATTTCGATTTTTCAGATGATTTAAAAGCGCACGCTTCTTATGTGTCCAGAATTACAAGACCAAGATATCAGGCGTTAAATCCGTATGTGGTATATCAGGATCCGTTTACGACTATTGAAGGAAATCCTAATTTATTGCCCGAAAAAGTTCACGCTTTTGAAATTGGGGCAATGTACAAAAAATTCGATTTTAAAATTGGATATACTTTTAAAACAGATCCAATTTCTGCCGCAGCTTTACGAGGTGATACACCAAACAGTTATATTTTGAGATCGCTAAATCTGGAGAAAGAACATTCTTATTTTGCTTCTGTTTCAAGATCGTTTAGCGCAAAATGGTGGACTTCTACCAATACGGTAAGCATGAATTTGACCAAAGCTGTTGATAATGCGTATTCATACGCTTTGGGACCGGTAAAACCTCAAATATATTTATATTCGAATAATACATTTACGATTCCGGATTGGTTTAAAATTCAATTGCTTGCCTGGTATTTGGGCGATAAAAGTTATGGTTTAAGAAGCGACAATAGTCGATCGACAGTAACAGTAGGTATTGAAAGAAACTTTTTTGAAGATGCCTTAAAATTAAACTTTACCGCAAATGATATTTTCCATGATTTTATGGTTTCCGGCAATTATGAAGTTGGTCAAACCGAAATATATTATCACAGAACCTACACCACAAATTACTTTAAACTGATAGCAACCTATAGTTTTGGGAATTCGAAAAAAACAAATTATAAGAAATCAGAAGTGGAGCAGACGGAGAATAATAGAGCGAGATAGATTTATTGGAAAGAAAAACAACTATTTTTCTTTCCAATAATCACTGTAAAAATTATCTGTGTTCATTAATTTCTGATGATTTCCAAAATGAGAAATCGTTTTATTTTCTAAAATATAGATAGAATCCGCGGTATTTTTTAAGATATTTAAGCGATGAGAAATAAATAAAATAGCACAGGTTGGTTTTATTTTTTCAAATAATTTCATTGTGAAATTTTCTGTATTTCTATCCATTGCCGATGTCGCTTCGTCAAGAATTAAAAATTGTGGTTTTTTATATAAAGCCCTTGCTAAAGCAATAATTTGTTTTTGCCCGCCACTTAGATTAATTCCTTCTTCACCAACAATAGTAACTAATCCTTGAGGCAATAAATTAAAAAATGATTCGAAATGATATTCTTGAATAAAATTTATAACATTTTCCAGAGAGTCAGCCGTTCCCAAGAGAATATTATCAATTATATTTCCGTTAAATATTGTTATTTCCTGTGGAATTACAGCTAATAAATTTCTATAATTTTTAAGTTCAATTTCCTGAAGTTTATATTTGTTATTTAGTACAATTGTTCCGTTTTCGTAAGTATAAAAGCGTTGTAGTATTTGACTGATTGTACTTTTTCCGCTTCCACTTTCTCCAACTATAGCAATGAATTTTCCTTTTTGAATTTCAATATTTATATTGTGAAGAAGTTCACTTCTGCCGGCAAATCGAAATGAAAGATTTTGAATAGAAATATTATTTATTTCAGAAATTTCTACTCCTTCTTCATGTTCTTTTTCTATCGATGCAAATTCATACATTCTGTTAAAAGCAATTTTAGCTTCATTTATCGGAATCGAAATTAAAGCCAGATTTGCAATTGAGGGTAATAAGGAACCAACAATTCCTAAAATAGCCATTAACTCACCAATTTTAATTTCCTTGTTAAATACCTGAACAGAAGTATAGATTAAGATTCCAATTAAAAAAATAACACTTGCAAATCCTGCTTGCCAGGATAATGAAATATTGATTTTTCCAAGGTTGAATATCTTTTCCTGATAATTTGAAAAAAGATGTTCATTTAATATCTGAAAAGCTGGCTGTTTGTTATCGTTTTTTATTGTAGAAATTCCCTGAATAGTATTAATGTAATTGCTTTCGTTGATAGCATTACTTTGCATTATTTCTGTCTGTGATTGGATGATTTTTTTATTGTTTCTATATATTATAAAAAAATAAACGGGTAAACTCAGCAAAGAAATTAATCCTAATTGCCAGGAATAACCAAACAAGAAGACTAGAGATATAATTGATACTAAAACATCAATTACTAATGTACTTGAAAGCATTTTAATTACACTTTGTACACGTTGGGCATCATTTAGCCTCGCAATCAGATCCCCTGTTTTTCTTGTATCAAAAAAGGATTTCGGAAGATGTAGAAGTGAATAGAAAAATGTATTATTAATTCTTTTGTTGAAATCTTTCGATTGTTGTAATAAAAAGAATTGTCTTAATACGGTTATTCCAATTCTTGCTAAAAGTAAAATCGCCAACAGTGAAATTCCGGATATTAATTTTTTAACATTGTGCGAAGGTAAAATATCATCGATTAATTTTTGAGAAAATAAAGCCATCGACATTCCTAAACCGGCAATAAAAATACCAAGTAAAATAGAAATCCAGATTAGTTTGTAGTCTTCTTTAAGAATATCTAAAAACCATTTCTTTTGTGCGTTTTTGTCTGTTTTTTTGGTTACAAACTTTTCATTTGGTATAAGAGTTAAACATGTTTTTGAAACCCATATTTTTTCTAATTCTGCAAGTGATAAATTATAAATGCCTTTTCCGGGATCACCAATTAAAAAACCATTTCTCTCATTATATTCATAACAAACCAAATAATGCTGTAGATTATTTTCTAATAAAGTATGAAGAATAACAGGCTGTTTGTGATCTGTTAAAGTTTTTATGTCGGCTTCGCAACCCTCAGCTTTAAACCCTAATTGACTTGCAGCTTGGTATAAACCCAGCATTGTAGTTCCTTGTTTGGTTGTTCCGCTTAGTTCCCTCAGTTTTTCAATGGATTGATTACCGTTATATAATTTTATAATAGATAATAAACATGCCACCCCGCAATCTGATTGGTCTAATTGCAGTGTATGCGTTTTTTTAATATGTTTTAAGTTCATTTTGCATTCATTTTCTTTACCAAAACTTCTATTCTGGTTTGTCCCTTAATTTTTTCAATTAGATTATGGTTTTTGTCATAAAGAACTAAACAAGGCAATGAATTCACATCAAAAGTAGTTGCGAAAGCAGCTTTGTTATCACATAAAAAATAAACGTTATCATAGAGTGTTAGTTGATGTTGTTGAGCAAATTTTTTGATTCGTTTCGGTTTTTCAAACGATACAAAAACCAGTTGCATGTTTTTAAATTGTGTTATGTTCTCTTTGATCATTTGGGCTTCATGATCGCAGTATTCGCATTCGGTATTGAAGTAGATAAAAATAGTTGCGGTTTGTTTTTTTAAGTTTTGATTACTAAAAACACCACCATTTATATTTTGATAATTGAAAACAGGAATCGTTTTTATATTTCGAGCAATCTTATTTTTATGATTAATTTTTGAAGTTATTTTATAACCTAAAAAACAAAGAATGCCAATAAAAAATAATATTAGAATTGTTTTAAAATATTTCCTCATTTTTCCTTATTTAGTTTCAATAATATAATCATTAATATCATTGAGATAACTCCTAATGAAACTTGAATTAAATCGGCATCATAAACGAAATATCTTATTGCAAAAATCAAAATCATAATGCAATATAGAGCGAAAAGAATCTTTTTAAACTTTGACATTTTAACTATAATTAAGTGTGAAAAACATTATTGTTGCTACCCATAATAATAAACTGGGAACATAACTGGAAACAACAATTTTTAATCCATAATCAGTATTTGTATTGGTTAACTTGCCAATTTGAAATCCTAAATAAATAACATAGAAAAGTTCAAATAAGTTAAGTACCTGAAAGGGATAAATAAACCAAGTTTCAAATCCTTTATATCCTGTAATATTTAATGCTGATAACGGATAAAAATTTTGAACATCTTGTAATGTATAATCGATTTGAAAATAATAAAACCATATAGTTTTAAAAATGGGAACTAATAAAAAAATAGATTCTGCTTTTATAATAATATTCCATGCATTTTTATATTTTACATCTTTGTTAGAGAGAAATAGGCCAATGTAGAGTATTGTTGCAATTATTAAAGTTTTAATTAAAATGATTGCATAAATATAAAAATAAGCCAACCAATGCCAATTATCCTGAAACTCAAAATAACTATTTAATTGATCTAAGGTTAAATAATCTGAAAGGAAATGACGAAGTAAACCTTTAAGATTAAGTACCGTGTTTGAAAATTCAGTTACTACCGTAAATGTTATAGAAAGTAAAAGACACTTTAAAAAAGTATTATTCATTTTAATGGTTGTAATGTTCTGTTAATAAAAAAGCACTATTCAATTATGAATAATGCTTTCAAAATTTTATTAATCTTAATCAACTCTAATGATGTTAAGAAAGCCTATTTCTCAAAATATAATTCTTTAAAATATTTTATATTCCATAATGGTATAATGAATAATAAAAAATCATTCTTTTTAAGGACATTTTTTTTTGATAGCCTATAATAATCAGTGAAAAGTCTATAGATGTAGTAAAATGCTAATAATGTACAAAATAAGATAGAATCGCCACCTTTTGCACTAAAATACAGCAAAGGCAAAGGCAATAAAATTTGAAAATAATAGATGACTAAGTTTTTCATGTTGGATTTGTTGAAGATTAGAACAAGATATATTAACACCCATTTTTTGCAGCACAAGCAAGCGCAAATGCAACGGCAGTTTGTGGAAGAAATGCAGTTGAAAGAGTTGCTACAACTGATCCCCATCCATGATTTGTATATACATCTGTCATACAACCAACGACATTAGAGCCAGAACAACCTCCTCCACCAGCATCACTTTCTTGATAAGCAGCATCATGAGTAACTCTTTGTGGTCCGCCAGCTTCTAAATTCTCCATTTGATTTAATTGTAATTTTTTCATAGTATTATAATTTAAGTTAATATGAACAAAATTATAAAGGATTCAAACTTATCCTTATGCGAAAAACGGTTGTTTTTAGTCTGAATTCGCATATTATCAATTGCTTTTGTTGTCTTTAAAAATTCTCTTTAACTATTATTTGTTTTTCTCATCTCAGTAATATATCCAATAAAGATTGCTATTGATGATAAGAACGGAGCGATTGAGTATTTAAAATCAGAAAAAGTAATATTGTTTAAGTTTTCCTTTTTGAATAACCAGCTCAATGTTAGCCCTAGGTAAAATAGAGCAATAACAAGTAGCACAAATAGTATCTGTTTTTTAATTTTCATAATTTAAACGACTAGATTTTTAATATAAAAAAGCTTGTATATGATAATTTAACGACAGGTTATTATCAATTACTTTTTTTGTCTTTATAAATTTTATATCGATGTCCTAATGCTACAATTATTATAAGTAGCATCGTTATTATTGATCCCTTATTCATTATTCAAAATTATAAAGGATTCAAACTTATCCTTATGCGAAAAACGGTTATTTCAAGTCTGAATTCGCATAATTAGTTTTTCTTATATCTTCTATTCATGTTGTTGTAAATTATTTCTTATGTTTACGACAATAAAAGGGTTAAATTATGAATATTACTGTAGGAAATAAACTAAAACAATTGCGTAAAGCAAAAAATATGTCGCAGGAAGAAGTTGCTGGTTTTTTACATATATCACAATCTGCATATGCAAGAATGGAACGCGGAGAAAGTACTTCTTGGGCAAGTCATTTTACTAGAATTTGTGAAGTTTTTGAAATAGCTCCCCAGGATTTGGTCAAGAAAGAATCAGGATTTTTTACTGAGGAAAACTTGACAGATAGGGAACAATTAACAGAAATTTTGACGTTGAGCGTTTACAGAAGAATTATTAAACAATACGAGTTACAAATTGAAGACTTAAAAACTATAATCAGGAATTTAAATAAAGATAAAAGCTAAACAAAAAAAGGTTTCACATTAAGTGAAACCTTTTTAATATATTGAATTAATATTATCTTTTATAGAGTAAAATTAATTAAGTTCTTTAGTTACAATTTGCATCGTTTCTCTACTTACTTGTTTCAATAAAACAGCTTTGTTTTCTTCAACAGTTTGTGCCGCTTGTTCTGTAAAGTGACGAATGGTATATAAAGTTACATTCTCGCTATAATCTACTTTGAATTTTTTCGACAAAATCGCGTTCAATTCATTGAAGTTTCCGAATTTATCCTCTACACAAACAGAAAAACTAATCGCAGAGTTCTGAATTAAGTTTACTTTGATTTTGAATTCGTGGAATAAACCAAAAATTTCACTGATGTTTTCTTCCATAATAAAAGAGAAATCTATAGATGAAAGCGAAATTAAAAGCTGTTCTCTTTTTACAATAAAACAAGGATATTGCGGTTCTAAATCAACACCTTTAGAAACACAAGTTCCTTTTAATAATGGGTTGATAAACGATTTTACGTATAACGGAATTTCTTTTTTCTGTAAAGGCTGTAATGTTTTTGGGTGAATAACCGTTGCTCCGTAAAAAGCCAATTCGATTGCTTCACGATACGAAATTTGGTTTAACAAACTTGCATTTTCAAAATAACGCGGATCCGCATTCATAACTCCCGGAACGTCTTTCCAGATTGTTACGCTTTCTGCACCAAGACAATAAGCAAAAATCCCTGCAGTATAATCAGAACCTTCACGCCCTAAAGTTGTAGTGAAGTTATTTTCATCGGCACCTAAAAACCCTTGCGTAATGTTCAATATTTTTCTTGGTACATTTTGGCTGATAAGCTGTTGTGTAGTTTCCCAATCCACTTCTGCATCTCTGTAGTTTGCATTGGTTTTAATGAAATTACGAACATCAAGCCATTGCGTCTGAATACCTCTGAAATTCATATAATGACTTAAAATCGTAGTCGAAATCAACTCTCCAAAACTCACAATCTGGTCGTAAACAAAATTGTAATTTGGTGATTTATTATGTGCCAGAAAATATTCCAATTCAGAAAATTGATCGTTTACCGCAGCGAAAACTTCGTGTTTTTCATCTTCAAATAAATCTAATACGATTTGATTGTGGTAATTTTTAATTTCCTGTACAGATGAATTCAACGCTTCTGATTGATCAAAATAATTCTTGATAACAACTTCAAGAGCATTTGTGGTTTTTCCCATAGCCGAAACTACCAAAATCACATCTTCATAACCCACTTTTTGTAAAACGTCATATACGTTTTTAATTCCATCTGCATCTTTTACAGATGCTCCTCCAAATTTAAATACTCTCATTACTGATTTTAGATTTTTAATTTTAGATTTCAGATTAATGAAACCTGCTATTCTTTATGTTTTTTTCTGCCACAGATTAAATGATTTTCACTGATTTTTTCGCCACGAATTTCACAAATTTTCACTAATTAGCTTGTGTGATTTATAATGAACTCCTCTCATTATTCGTGTGAATTAGTGAAATTTTTGGCAAACTAAGACAGATTTTAAAATCATTTTAATCTTAATAATCTGTGGCAAACTATTTTTTACAATTTTTCTAAAAAAGAATTAATTCCCGCCTGATCCATTTGAACAACCTGCCAGTCTTCAAGAATTCTTGCGCCTGAATTCTTATAGAAATTTACCGCCGGAGTATTCCAGTCGAGAACATTCCATTCAATTCTTCTCACATTATCTCTTTTTCCCTGTTTCATAATTTCAGAATAAAGAGCAGAACCCAAACCGGTACCGCGCATTTTTTCTTTCACAATTAAATCTTCAAGGTGAATCGTTTTTCCTTTCCAGGTCGAGTAACGATAATAATACAATGCGATTCCAACAATTTCTTTCTTTAATTCGTCATTTTCAATCTCCGCTACAAAAACGTGAAATAGTGGTTTTTCGCCAAAACCGTCACGTATCAAATCTTCTTCTGTTATAACAACAGCTTCAGGTTCTTTTTCGAATATTGCCAATTCCTGAATCAGTTCCAGAACCGCTTTCATGTCTTCAGGATTTCCTTTTCTAATATTCATTATTCTTATTATTAATTGTTTATTAGCTAAATATGCGTTTTTTTATTCGTTGCTTCTTGCCTTTAATTAGCAAATATATAATAGTAGCAAACTAACAAAATAATTTTTAAATCATTCTCACAAAAAAAACGATATTTGTGACTTAAAATTAAAACTACAACGATTTAGTAATGGAAGAACGCAATAAAACACTGGGAGAGTTTATTATTGAGAACCAAAAAGCATTTCAATATTCGTCGGGCGAGCTTTCCCGAATTATCAATTCAATACGTTTGGCAGCCAAGGTTGTCAACTATAAAGTAAACAAAGCAGGATTAGTGGATATTATTGGCGCAGCAGGCGAACAAAATATTCAGGGAGAAGATCAGCAAAAATTAGATGTGTATGCAAACGAAGTATTTATCCAGACGTTAATTAACCGCGAGATTGTCTGTGGAATTGCTTCAGAAGAAAACGACGATTTTATTACTGTTCAGGGGAGCGACAACAGTCATAATAATAAGTACGTGATCTTAATGGATCCGCTTGACGGATCTTCAAACATTGATGTCAACGTTTCTCTGGGAACCATTTTTTCGGTTTTTAGAAGAGTGACACCAATTGGTACTCCGGTTAAAAGTGAGGATTTTTTACAACCGGGAGTAAATCAGGTAGCGGCAGGATATGTTATTTACGGAACTTCAACAATGTTAGTTTACACGACAGGTTTTGGCGTAAATGGTTTTACACTGAATCCGGCTATTGGAACATTTTATTTGTCACACCCAAATATGAAATTTCCGCAAGACGGGCATATTTATTCGGTAAACGAAGGCAATTATGTGCATTTTCCGCAAGGAGTAAAAAACTATATTAAATATTGTCAGCGCGAAGAAGACGACAGACCTTATACATCAAGATATATAGGAAGTCTGGTTTCTGATTTTCATAGAAATATGATCAAAGGCGGAATTTATCTTTATCCAACAAGTTCAAAAGCACCTAAAGGAAAATTACGTTTATTATATGAATGTAATCCGATGGCGTTTATTGCAGAACAGGCAGGAGGAAAAGCAACAGATGGTTTTGGAAGAATCATGGAAATCCAGCCAACCGAATTGCACCAAAGAGTTCCGTTTTTCTGCGGAAGCTATAATATGGTAGAAAAAGCGGAGCAGTTTATGGCGGAGGAGCTTTAAGTTTTCAGTCTCAGTTTACAGTTTACAGTGACAGTCTTGGTTTGAATAAAAATAGAAAACCCGACAGATTTTAAAAATCTGTCGGGTTTATTTTATATACATTTAGTCTGAAAACTGCGACTGCAACTGATTACTATTTTCAAGTCTGAATACTGTGACTGAAAACTGAAAACTGCGACTGAAAACTGATTACTATTTATGCATATGCTGCATTTCGTAAACAAAAGTGTCTGCATCTACTTTTTTATCTACTAATGATAATGCTTTTGCTATGATATAATTTACGTTGCTTGGCGTAAAACCTAAAGCAATTCCTAATTTTCTTAACATTACTTCTTGTTGATCTTCTAAATGATGATCTACGTGCACCATTCTAGTTAAATCGTATAAACGCTCTAAACGCTGAACGTGTAAATAAGGCGGGTTGATTGGATATTTTAAAGGATCGTTTAGAATTTCTTCGTATTCAGTCTCTGAAATTTCTAAACGTGAAGCTAATTTATCCAAGAAACTCTTTTCTTCCGGATGCACAATCCCGTCTGCTAAAGCTACACGAACAATTGCTGAAAAGTGACCTTTGTTTCTTTGTTTGAATTCGCTATCGAATAAATCTGAAAATGACATAATTATAGAGTTTTTTATCACGCAAATATAAATCTTATTTTAAATTAATAATTTTAATTTTCTCATAAAATTTAACTTTATTTTCTGCGTTGAATTAATATCGGGGTTTCCGTATTTTTCAAAATAAATCGTAAGTTTACAACCCCTTAATCAATTAATATCATTACCTCTATGTCAGAATTTTGGATTTATTTTCAGATAGGATTAAAGCATGTTTTAGATATTCACGCTTATGATCACGTTCTTTTTTTAATCGCATTAACAGTTCCTTACACCTTTAAAGACTGGAAAAGAATTTTGCTCTTAGTAACTGTTTTTACAGTTGGTCACACATTAGCTTTAGTGCTTTCTGTTTTTGGAATCATTGCTGTAAAAGTAAACATTGTCGAGTTTTTAATTCCAATTACAATCTTGGTAACAGCATTTTATCATTTGTTTACAGCAGGAAAAGCAACTAAAAATGATGGATTGAATTTGATCTTTTTTGTGACCTTGTTTTTCGGAATTATTCACGGATTAGGATTTTCAAATTATTTTAAAACAATTTTAGGAGGTACCGCAACGTCAAAATTATTACCTTTAGGGGAATTTGCGTTAGGTATCGAAACCGCACAGCTTGTTGTAGTTTTTGTGGTTTTGTTACTATCATATATTGTACAAACCGTATTTCGTTTTTCAAAACGCGATTGGGCACTTGTAATGTCGGCTTTTATTATCGGAGTTGTGATTCCGATGATTTTAGAAAGCCCAATTTGGAACAGATAAATTAAATGGAAGTAAAATTAAATAAATACGATAAAGCGTATCTTCGAATTGCCAAAGAATGGAGTTTGCTCTCGTATTGCAAGCGTAAACAAGTAGGCGCGATTATCGTAAAAGACCGAATGATTATTTCTGATGGTTACAATGGTACACCATCCGGATTTGAAAATTGCTGCGAAGATGAAGACGGATTAACCCGTTGGGATGTTTTGCATGCCGAGGCAAATGCCATCTTAAAAGTAGCACGATCTACACAATCCTGCGAAGGTGCGACATTGTATATTACACTTTCGCCCTGCAAAGAATGCAGTAAATTAATACATCAGTCAGGGATAAAAAGAGTCGTTTATAAGGATGGTTATCGCGACGATTCAGGAATTCAATTTTTAATAAAAGCAGGTATCGAAGTCGAACATATTCCTGTTTTAGAAGAATAAATGAAATTTAATTCAACATATTTACCCATAGTTATAGGAGCAGCTTTTGCTCTTGGCACCGTTCTCGGAAGCATGATGAATGCTCCTGCTGATGATCAGCTTTTGGCTAAAAACAGTTCTAAAACCAAACTAAACAAGCTGATCGATTTTATCAATAATGAATATGTTGATAGCGTCAATACAGATTCTATTGTAAATCTTACAGTAGACAATATTTTATCCAAACTAGATCCGCATTCCGTTTATATTCCGCCAAGCGAACAGGCAGAAGTGGCAGAAAGTATGAAAGGCGATTTCGTAGGAATCGGTATTAACTTTTATATGTATCGCGATTCTGTAGCAATTATAAGACCGGTTGAAAATGGTCCTTCGGCAAAAGCCGGATTAAAATCAGGCGATCGAATTTTATTTGCAGGAAAAACGAAATTATTTGGACGAAAATTACCTTCAGATAGTTTATTCTCTAAACTAAAAGGAATAAAAGGTTCTGAAATCGAATTGACCGTTTTTAGAAAATCAGAACAAAAGAAATTAAAATTCAAGATAAAAAGAGATGTCATTCCGATAAAAAGTGTTGACGCATCTTTATTATTAGACAATAAAACCGGTTACATCAAAATCAATCGATTTGCCGAAACAACTTATAAAGAGTTTAAATCGGGTTTGACAAGGTTAAAACAAAATGGTATTGAATCGCTTATAATTGACCTTCGCGATAATGGAGGCGGTTATATGGAAGAAGCTGTGGCTATTGCCGATGAGTTTTTAAAAGACAAACAGCTTATCGTTTTTACCAAAAATAAAAACGGAACAACCGAGAAAACATTTGCCACCAAAAGCGGAAGTTTTGAAACCGGAAAAATATACATTTTGATTAATGAAAATAGTGCATCGGCAAGTGAAATTTTAGCCGGAGCTCTACAGGATAATGATCGCGGAACTATTGTTGGACGCCGTTCTTTTGGGAAAGGTTTGGTACAGCGCGAAATGGATTTCAATGACGGATCGGCAGTGCGATTAACCGTAGCCAGATATTATACGCCAACCGGAAGATCGATTCAGAAACCCTATAAAAAAGGAAACGAAGAATATTATAAAGAGTCGGAAGATCGTATTAAAACGGGTGAACTTTATGCCAAAGACAGTATAAAAGTAGCAGATTCTTTAAAATTTAAAACACCAAAAGGAAGAATTGTTTACGGTGGCGGCGGAATCGTTCCGGATGTTTTTGTGCCAATGGAAGCAGAACACGGAAATGAAAATGTCGCTTATTTATTGCAAACCGGAATCGTGGGTCATTTTGTTTTTGAAGAATTGGATAAAGACCGAAATGCTTTTGCAGGACTTCACTTTAATCAGTTTTTAGCGAAGATGAAAAGCAATGATGCTTACTTTAATAAATTCAAAAAATACATTCTGCTAACAGGTTTGGATTTAAAATTAGACAAAACAAAAGCCTTGGTAAATCGTTATATTACTGCAGAATTTGCCAGACAATTATATGGAGAGTTGTATTATTATGATGTAATTCTAAAAGATGACGCCATGATTAAAGTAGTTTTAAATCCGAAGAAATAATTTAATTTTTTTGAAATGAAAATAGAAGCGATAGTAAATGCGGAAATCGAACTTTTGACAGCAATTAAAAAAGCAGATGTTTCTGCTTTAGAAAAAATGCTGCATGACGATTTGCTGTTCAATTTGCCTGATGGAAATACGATTACGAAAGAACTTGATTTAGAATCGTATCGTTTAGGGAAAATGCAAATTGAAATGCTGGAAGCTTCAGATCAAATTATTAATATAATAGATGATACTGCGATTGTCGCTGTAACAGTTTCATTAAAAGGGACGTATGATAATAATCCTTTAGTTGGAGCGTTTCGTTATATCAGGGTTTGGAAACAATTCGACGAAAACCTAAAAGTAATTGCCGGAAGCTGCGTTGTTTTGCAATAAATAATAATAATTTTTTAAAGCAAAATGTAACACTTTCCGCTTTAAACTTAGCGAACTTAGCAGTTAAATACACACAAATAAAAATATGAAAAATCTAAAAAGAATAAGCGCATTATTGATTTTAATGGCTTTTGTAATTTCTTGTAACTCTATGAAAAACAACAGTAATAACACAATTACAGGAAAAGTAGATTCGATAGAATCAGGAAAAGACGGTTATACAGCTAAAATTACCACAGATACAAAAGAAGTTTATTTCGCTACCATAAGCATTGTAAATGTTGGCGGGCCTCAAAATTACAAGCAAGTTAAAATTGGAGATCAGGTTTCGTTAAAAGGAGAAATCTGGAAAACCGACGACGAAAAACACATGAAAGTACAAGAGATTGTATCAGTAAAATAAATAACAAAACATACAAATTTTTAAACCATTAAGAGATTAAGAAAAATTAAGTCAAACGCTTAATAACTTAATGTCTTAATGGTTTATTTTTTGTTTTATCGAATACTATCGTGAGAATGCGTTTGCACACCGTTATTCCATAAAGTCAGAATATCTGTTGCAACAGCGGCGCCGCTTCCGGCTGCAATTGCCAGTTGACTTCTCCAGCCTGCAAGAGTTCCAATAACATAAATGCCATCAGCAACTTTATGATCGTCGTTTTTAAGCTGAATACGTTGTTTTTCGGGAAGTGCTTTTTTGTGCGGTTCAATATATTGCATTAAACCTTCAATATCAAAAGTATTGGCAGAACCAATTCCTATTACGATACTTTTGGTTTTGTATTCATTTTTATTGGTAACTACAGTAAATTCAGGATAAGAACCTTTAACTCTAATTACTTTTTCATTTGCAATCTGAGTAATATGAGGGTAAGTCATTGCCAAATCCTGTGTGCTTTCTATAAGCAAATCAGAACCTAATTTTCCTGGCGTTATGCCATAAGCGTTGTAGAAAATTGCTTCTTGTAACGAAGAATTTTTTTGATGTGTAAAAATTCCGATTTTTTTATCGGTAACAAAAGCTTTGTTTTTGGCAGATCCTAAAACGAGTGCACAAGACATGCCCGAAACTCCTCCGCCAATAATTAAAACGTCAAACATATTATCTGCCGTTCATTTTTTCTTCAATTCTTTTTGAAATTCTAAAAATCAAAAGAATTAAAACGGCGCAAAAAGAAGCTGCGATTCCAATAAAAGCTACAGCACTATCACCCTGAAAAGGATTCTTAAAATCTAGCAACGTAATATTAAAAACGATTAAAGCTAATGCTAAAAGTACTAAGATGGAAGTGAAAATTTTCATATGGCGTTTGTTTGTCTAAAATAATTAAAGTAAAACCCGTTGACATTAAATTGTCTTAAAGTCATATTTAGAAATTTTATTGGGGGTAAATTTATAAAAATAAATGTTAGACAAACAAACCTTTAACATTAGCAGCGAATAATTTAACAGCAATTGCCAAAAGTATTACTCCAAAAGTCTTGCGAACCACGCCAAGTCCGTTTTCTCCTAATAAATTTTCGATTTTTTTTGAAGATTTCAAAACAATATAGACTAAGATGATATTTAGTAAAATAGCAATTATAATATTTATAGTGTGAAATTGAGATCGAAGCGAAAGCAAAGTAGTCATTGTTCCTGCTCCCGCAATTAACGGAAACGCTAATGGAACGATAGAAGCAGATCCCGGTTCTTCGTCACGATAAATCCTGATTCCTAAAATCATTTCTAAAGCAAGAAAAAATAATACAAACGAACCCGCAACAGCAAACGAATGCACATCGATACCGATAAGATTAAGTAAACCTTCACCAACAAAAAGAAAAACAATCATAATCATTCCGGCAACAATCGAAGCTTTCTCAGATTCGATATGACCAACTTTTGCTCTTAAATTCACAATAATCGGAATAGATCCCACAATATCAATTACGGCAAAAAGCACCATTCCAACAGTAATAATTTCTTTAAGGTCAATTTCTAACATATTACTTTGATTTTTAGCGTTTAAAATTTTTGCAAAGGTAGATAATAAAGGTAGTTGTTTTTTTAATAGAATGTATTCCGGTATATTTTTGTTATAAAAACACGTATTGGTGATTAAAAAAATGATTTTTGTAACAAAATATTGTTTCTACCGCAGAGATTCGCAAAGTTTTGTTTGTTTTTTACCACAGAGCTGCACAAAGTTTTTCACAGAGTTTCGCAAAGTTTTAGTTTTTAAGGTTTATAAATCTTTGGGTTTTAAACTTTCTCAAAGTTTAATAGATCTTTGTGTGTCTCTGTGGAAAACTTTGTGCATCTCTGTGGTAGAATTTTCACAGTAAATTTAATCTCATTTCATCTGCTTTCTTTGTCTATCTTTGCACTTTATAAATTTCAGTATTTTAGTATCATGTTTCAATTAGGTAAAACCATTATTTCAGAGGATATTCTTGAAAAAGAATTTGTATGCAACTTGTCAGCTTGTAAAGGAGCTTGCTGCGTTGACGGAGATGCCGGTGCACCTTTAAGCGAAGCTGAGACAAAAATAATGGAGGAAATTTATCCTAAAGTAAAACCCTTTTTACGTAAAGAAGGAATTGCTGCTATAGAAGCGCAGGGAACCTGGGTAAAAGGAACTGATGGCGATCTTGAAACGCCGCTAATAGATAATAAGGATTGTGCTTACGTTATTTTTGACGGAAAAACGGCACTTTGCGGAATCGAGCAAGCATACAATCAGGGAATTGTTGATTGGAAAAAACCTGTTTCCTGTCATTTATATCCAATTCGTGTAAAAGACTTCACAGAATTTGCCGCAGTTAATTATGACAAATGGGATATTTGTGACGACGCCTGTTCTTTAGGTAAAGAGTTAGAAGTTCCGGTCTATAAATTTGTAAAAGAAGCTTTAATTCGTCGCTTTGGCGAAGATTGGTATATGGAGCTTGAAAAAGTAGCTCAGGAACTTAAAAATTCTTAAAAAATAACTGTAAAAAATACGTTTTTGAAACGGTGTTTTTTAACTCAATAAATTAAAGTTTTAACTCTAAAAAAAACTTTTAAAAACAATTAAAATTTTCTTGCTTTTTATTATAAAAAGTCTATATTTTACAGCACCTAAGGTCTAAATAACGATTTTAAATTGCTCATTTACAATAATTTAATTATTGTCTGAAAAATAAGCTACTTTTTGTCCGTTGTTAAAAACTACGTCAAATTGTGAATAAGTTTGGCTTTCATTTTTGGCAACAAATGACAATCTTTGTACTACTCTGAATCAGTAAAAAATCAGTAAAAAAATTAAACATAAAAGCCATGTCGCAAGTCGAACCAATTTTACAAGAAAACAAGAACCGTTTCGTTATTTTTCCTATCAAACATCATGATATTTGGGAATGGTATAAGAAGATGGAAGCTAGTTTTTGGACTGCAGAGGAAATCGATTTGCACCAGGACTTAACAGACTGGAATAATAAGCTGAGTGATGATGAAAGATATTTCATTAAACACATTCTTGCGTTTTTTGCAGCTTCTGACGGAATCGTGAATGAAAACCTTGCTGAGAACTTTGTAAATGAAGTTCAATATGCCGAAGCAAAGTTTTTCTACGGTTTTCAAATCATGATGGAAAACATTCACAGCGAAACATACTCTTTATTAATTGACACTTATGTGAAAGATGAAGCAGAGAAAGCGGAATTGTTTAATGCTTTGGAAGTTTTTCCTGCAATTAAGAAAAAAGCAGACTGGGCTTTAAAGTGGATCGAATCTGATTCATTTGCTGAAAGACTAATTGCTTTTGCAGCTGTTGAAGGAATTTTCTTTTCAGGTGCTTTCTGTTCAATTTACTGGTTGAAAAAACGTGGTTTAATGCCAGGTTTAACTTTTTCTAACGAGTTAATTTCTCGTGACGAAGGTGTACATTGTGATTTTGCAGTACACTTGCACAATCACCATTTGATTAACAAAGTGCCAAAAGACAGAATTAAAGAAATCATTGTTGATGCTTTAGATATCGAAAGAGAATTTGTTACAGAATCTCTGCCGGTAAGTTTAATTGGTATGAATGCAGCATTAATGACACAATACTTAGAATTTGTTGCTGACAGATTATTAGTAGAATTAGGCTGCGAACGTGTTTATGGATCAGCAAATCCGTTTGACTTCATGGACATGATTTCTCTTCAGGGAAAAACTAATTTCTTTGAAAAACGTGTTGCAGAGTATCAAAAATCCGGTGTGATGAACACAGATAGTGATGCTCAGAAAATTTCATTTGATGCAGATTTTTAGACAACAAAAATAATTTTAGCGATCCGCTCTTCAAGAGGCGTTAAAAAAGATTACAAAAACATTTTAGGTTGAATCTCTTTTCCCAAATCGTAGATTCAATAGCAATTTTCGACGTATTTAAATTTGATTTTCGAATTTGAAACGGGTAACTATTGAGAATCTAATAATTCTCTAAAAATAATTTAAAAACACACAATGTTTAAGTGCTGGAATTCGTTTTTCTAGTGTCTTTCATTTTTTCAATAACTAATAAAAAGTAAGCTTATGTATGTAGTAAAAAGAGATGGCCACAAAGAGCCCGTAATGTTTGATAAGATTACAGAAAGAATCAAAAAATTGTGTTACGGCTTGAATGAGCTTGTAGATCCTGTGAAGGTAGCGATGAGAGTTATCGAAGGATTGTATGATGGGGTTTCTACTTCTGAACTTGATAATCTTGCAGCAGAAACGGCGGCTTCTATGACAATTGCGCATCCTGATTATGCACAATTGGCAGCGCGTGTGGCAATTTCAAACCTACATTCAAATACGAAAAAGTCGTTCTCAGAAACGATGAAAGATATGTACAACTATGTAAATCCAAGAAACGGACAAGATGCGCCATTACTTTCGGATGAAGTATTTAAAGTAATTCAGGAAAACTCAGCTTTCTTAGATTCTCATATCATTTATACTAGAGATTTTAATTACGATTATTTCGGATTTAAAACTTTAGAGCGTTCGTATTTGCTAAAAATCAACGGAAAAATCGTCGAAAGACCGCAACATATGTTGATGCGTGTTTCGGTTGGTATTCACTTAGATGATTTAAAATCAGTAATCGAAACGTACGATTTAATGTCTAAAAAGTTCTTCACGCATGCAACGCCAACGTTGTTTAATGCCGGAACTCCAAAACCACAAATGTCTTCTTGTTTCCTTTTGGCAATGCAGGATGATAGTATTGATGGTATTTATGACACCTTAAAACAAACGGCTAAAATCTCGCAATCAGCGGGAGGAATTGGTCTTTCTATTCATAACGTTCGTGCGACAGGATCTTACATTCGTGGTACAAACGGAACCTCAAACGGAATTGTGCCAATGTTGAGAGTTTTCAACGATACAGCACGTTACGTAGATCAGGGTGGAGGAAAGCGTAAAGGAAGTTTTGCGATTTATATCGAAACATGGCATGCGGATATCTTCGAATTTTTGGATTTAAAGAAAAATACAGGAAAAGAAGAAATGCGTGCAAGAGATTTATTCTTCGCGATGTGGACATCTGATTTATTTATGAAACGTGTTCAGGAAGATTCAACATGGACTTTAATGTGTCCTAACGAATGTCCGGGATTATACGATGTTTACGGAGAAGAATTCGAAGCAATGTATACGGATTATGAATTTAGAGGAAAAGGTAGAAAAACCATTCGTGCGCGTGAATTATGGGAGAAAATCCTTGAATCGCAAATCGAAACAGGAACACCTTATATGTTGTACAAAGATGCGGCAAACCGTAAATCAAACCACAAGAATTTAGGAACAATTCGTTCATCTAACTTGTGTACTGAGATTATGGAATACACATCTAAAGATGAAATTGCGGTATGTAACTTAGCTTCTATTTCGTTGCCAATGTTTATTGAAAACGGAAAATTCGATCACCAGGCACTTTACAATGTTACAAAACGTGTAACGCGTAACCTGAACAAAGTAATCGACAGAAACTATTATCCGGTAAAAGAAGCTGAAAACTCAAACATGCGTCACCGTCCGGTAGGATTAGGAGTACAAGGTTTGGCAGATGCTTTTATCATGTTGCGTCTGCCGTTTACAAGTGACGAAGCCAAAACGTTGAATCAGGAAATTTTCGAAACTTTATACTTTGCAGCCGTAACCGCTTCTATGGAAATGGCAAAAGAAGAAGGACCATATTCTACATTTGAGGGATCTCCAATGTCTAAAGGAGAATTCCAATACAATATGTGGGGAATGAAAGATGAAGAATTATCAGGACGTTGGGACTGGGCTTCATTAAGAAAAGAAGTAATGGAACACGGAGTTCGTAACTCATTGTTAGTTGCGCCAATGCCAACAGCTTCAACTTCTCAGATTTTAGGAAACAACGAAGCTTTCGAACCCTATACATCAAACATTTACACACGTCGTGTATTGTCTGGAGAATTTATTGTAGTAAACAAACATTTACTGGAAGATTTAGTAAAACTAGGTTTGTGGAACGAAACATTGAAACAAGAAATTATGCGTCATAACGGATCAGTTCAAAACATTGATGTGATTCCGCAAGACCTGAAAGAACTATACAAGACAGTTTGGGAAATGTCTATGAAAGACATTATCGATATGTCACGTCAAAGAGGTTATTTTATTGACCAATCGCAATCGTTGAACTTGTTTATGCAAGATGCAAACTATTCTAAACTAACGTCAATGCACTTTTACGCTTGGCAATCAGGTTTAAAAACAGGAATGTATTACTTGAGAACAAAATCAGCAGTTGATGCGATTAAATTTACCTTAAACAACGATAAAAAAGAAGAAGTTCCAACATTAGTTGCAGAAACTGAAGCAATCAGCGTTGAAGATTATAAAGCGATGTTGCTAAAAGCACAAGCCGCAGATCCTGAAGATTGTGAAATGTGTGGGTCTTAATTATTTTAAATTTCAGATCTGAGATTTCAGATTTTTAAAAGATATTTATAAAAGCAGTTATTGTAATGATAGCTGCTTTTGTTTTAGGAGCTATTTTCCGCTTAACGGATTAAAATCCGTTGCTACAAAATAAATCATGGATTTTAATCCATTCTACGCAGTTAGAATAGAACAGCTTTGTATTCAGAGGCACAAGGAAACCTTAGAACCTTTGCACTTAGAGTCTTCCTCAAATTAAACCTTTCATAAAAAACAAAGTCTTAATTCTAAACAAATTTCTGTGTTATGAAAAAAAGCAATCTTTGGTCGTTACGATTGGGTTTTTCCGGAAAAGAATCCGATAAAATTGAAAAACTAGGATTAGAAAAGTTTCTAAAACATTCTTACGATTCAAAATTCGACACACAGCTTCCTGCTTTTTTAAACGATGATCCCAAAACATTAATCGAACTCAAAGAGTTAAAAGAAGCGATAAAAACAGCAGATTCTGAAGAAAAGAAGAAGATTCTCAAAAAAGAAATTTATTCGGCTGTTGAATTAAAAAAATGGTGGATTGACAAAATGCGAAACGACGAATTTCCACTTCGGGAAAATATGGTTTGTTTCTGGCACAATCATTTCGTTTCGACTTCCCAAAAAGTAAAAGTCAACTATTGGATTTATCAGCACAATATGATTTTACGCGAACATGCTTTTGGTAATTTTAAAGAACTCACAAAGCAAATTGTAAAATCGAATGCAATGGTGAAATATTTAGATAATGTCGATAATAAAAAAGGCAAATACAATGAAAATCTAAGTCGTGAATTACTCGAATTATTCACAATCGGAATTGGAAATTATTCTGAAAGCGATATCAAAGAAGGCGCAAGAGCTTTGGCAGGATTAAATTACGGCGATAATAATGCGGTGTACAGAAAATTTGCAGAAGATAATAGTGATAAAACATACTTCGGGAAAACCGGAAACTGGAAAGCAGATGATTTGGTTGATATTATTTTCGAACAAAAAAACATTCCTTATTTGATTACCCGAAAAATTCTTAAATGGTTTATTTATGATAACCCCTCAGAAGAATTGGTAACGTATTATGGCGATTATTTCAGAAAAGTGAAGTTTGAAATACAGCCTCTATTGACTAAGATTTTCACCGAAGAATACAAGAAAGAAGATTCAGGAACTAAAATTAAAAATCCGTTAGTTTATATTTTACAATTAATTGATGAATTAGAAATTAAAGATTTTGATAATGCCATCGTCATGTTTTTTCTGAAACAGCAGGGAATGGATTTATACAATCAGATTAATGTAAAAGGCTGGGACGGCGGAAATTCCTGGCTGACTTCTCAAATTTATCTGCAGCGTAATAATACTTCCGATTTGCTTTGCAGCGGAAGAAGTATTACAAGAAAAGCCCTCAATTCTATGGCAAATGCCGATGATAAATCAAAAGTTGAATTTGAAAAAATTGATATAAAAATTGATTTTGATACTGGGGGAAACAACAAAACTATTATCACTGAATTATCGAACAGGTTATTATTTAAAGTAAACGATTCAATACAAAAAGACATGGAAAATTTACTGAAATACGACTTTGACCCAAAAGACGCGCACGCCAATTTTGCAGTAACAAGACTTTTTAATTACATCACAAAATTGCCGGAATATCAAATTGTTTAAAAACGTAAGATCATGAACAGAAGAAATTTTCTAACATTGACAGGGACTTTTACAGGCGGATTACTTGTGCTTCCTGATTTTTTGCATGCTTTTGGTTCACAAAACAGTTTAGTTACAGGCGAGCAATGTATTGTGTTTGTACAATTGAACGGTGGAAATGACGGATTGAATACTTTTATTCCGTACGATAATCCATTGTATTATGATTTAAGAACAAAAATAGCATTGAATAAAGATGCTGTGGTTGGTAAAAATAAAGGAATGGCATTTCATCCTTCATTAAAAGATTTCGCTCTAATGCAGCAAAACGGAGATTTAACAGTAATTCAAAATGTGGGATATCCGGAACCAATTCGTTCCCATTTTCGCAGTCAGGAAATTTGGCAAACCGCAACCGATTCTAATAAATATATAAACGAAGGCTGGTTAGGCAGATATTTAGATTTGCAATGTAACGGACATCAGGCAACAGCCGGAATTAATCTGGATTCTATTGATAATTTGGCTTTGAAAGGAATGGAGCCGAATTCTATTACGGTAAAAGATCCAAATCGCTTTAAGATAAAATCTGATAAGGAAGAAAACATGAAATTATCTGATAATCCGCAATTAGATTTTGTTCGAAAAATTGCTAATTCAGTTACAGAAGGTTCAGATGAAATTCAGAAAGCATTGGCAAAATCCAAAACAGAAATTAGTTATCCAAAAACCGGATTGTCTAAAAATCTGGAATGGATTGGCCGACTTATAAAAGGAAATTTAAATTCAAAAGTATATTATACTTCACTCGGCGGATTTGACACGCACGATAATCAACTCGCAATTCATGAAAGAAAGCTGACTGATTTGAATGATGCATTGTTTAGTTTTTATCAGGATTTAAAGCAAGCACAGTTACTTCAAAATGTTACTGTTGTCGTTTTTTCTGAATTTGGAAGACGCGTAAAAGACAACGGCAACGGTACAGATCACGGAACTGCAGCGCCAATGTTTATTATTGGAGGAAATAATAAGGGAACAATTCTAGGAAATAATCCAAATTTAACTGATTTGGATAATGGTGATATAAAATATGAAATTGATTTTAGAAGTGTGTATGCTTCTTTATTACAGGAAAAAATGAATTTTGATTATTCTAAAATTGGGATTAGGAATTCGCCGGTTTCTGGGTTGTTTTAAAAATAAATTGAAACCAAACAGTAAAATTGTAGCTTTTTTTGTATAATTGTAATTCATAAGTGATTTTTTTAATTATAAAAAGTTTCACTTTAGAACAACTTTTATATATTTGCTAATGAGTAACGATCCAAAATTCAGATCTGTTTTTTTTCTTTAAAGATTATTTTAAAAAGTTTTTTGCCGAACAAGAAGAGAAAGTTAAGGCGAAAATAATTTGGACTATACGGGTAATTGAATATGTTGACAAAATACCATCAATATATTTGAAACATATTGAAAATACCGATGGACTTTTTGAAATTAGAATTCAGCAGGGAACCAATATTTTTAGAGTTTTTTGCTTTTTTGATGAACGAAAATTAGTTGTTTTGGCTAATGGATTTCAAAAGAAAACTCAAAAAACACCAAAAAAAGAAATTGAAAAAGCTTTAAAAATTAAAAAAGAATATGAAAACGAAAAATAGCAACTTAATGAGTTTGGAAGAATTCGTAGAAAATCATTATGGCAAAATAGGAACCCCGAAGCGTGATGAATTAGAAGCAGGCTATGAAAACTTTAAAATTGGAGTAATGATACAGGAAGCAAGGCTTCAAAAAGGAATGACTCAGGAACAGCTTGCAAAAAAAGCAGGGACAACGAAATCCTATATTTCGAAAATTGAAAACAATGTTAAAGAAGCCCGATTTTCTACACTTCAAAAAATTGTTGAGATTGGATTAGGTGGACATTTAGAGCTATCTATCAGGTTATAATTATCAAAAATCTTAGCAACTTAGCCACTCAAAATCTTAGTGCTTTCTAAAAAACCAATTGTCTAAAACCTATTTTAAGCCACTTTTTTTATATTATCATACAAAACTTGATAAATTTGTTAAGAAATCCTTTTTTGTTTCATAAAATGCAATATTTTTTTTGGTGCGGTGAAAATAATTTATACATTCGCAGAGAATTTATTGAAAAACACAAACAAAATGTCTAATAACCGTTTTTATTTTAGCAACTCTTTTTATTTCTTCTTTAGTAGAAGTAAGGATTGTGCTATGGTTATTTGAGAAAATTTAAAAGACAAATAAAACTAATATACAATCCTGATGAAAATCAGGATTTTTTTTTGAATATATGACAACTAAAATTGCAATACAAGGTATAAAAGGTTCTTTTCATCATCAGGTTGTAAAGGAGTATTTCTCTGAAAATGTGGAAATTGATGAATGTTTGTCTTTTGAAGAATTGATCGACAGCTTACTTTCAGGAAAATCTGATCAGGCAGTTATGGCAATTGAAAATTCGATTGCAGGACCAATTATTCCGAATTATGCTTTGATTGATAAGAATAATTTACACATTATTGGAGAGCATTATTTAAGCATTCACCAAAATTTAATGACTTTAAAAGGGCAGAAAATTGGGGATATAAAAGAAGTTCATTCGCATCCAATGGCATTATTGCAGTGTATGGATTTCTTAAAACAATATCCAAATATTAAGTTGGTTGAAGATAAAGATACGGCCGAAACTGCCAGAAGAATTCAGGAAAAACAATTAACCGGAATCGCAGCAATTGCAAGCAAAACGGCATCGGAAATGTATGATCTTGATATTATCGCGCCAGAAATTCAAACGATAAAAAACAATATGACTCGTTTTGTGATTATCAAAAAACAAAATTCATTTTTACCGGAAAACGAAATCAACAGAGCTTCTATCAAATTTGAACTGGATCATAAAAGAGGAAGTTTAGCAGCGGTTTTGAATGTAATGAGCGATTGCAAATTGAATTTAACGAAGATTCAATCGCTTCCAAAAATTGAAACACCTTGGAAATATTCATTTTTCGTAGATGTAACATTTGAGAAATACGAAGATTTTGCAAAAGCCAAAACGTTATTAAATATAATGGCAGAATATTTTAAAGTATTAGGAGAATATAAAAATACGAAACCTTATATCGGTTAGAAGTTATTTGTAAAAAGTTAGAAGAAAGCATAAAGTTTACCGCCCAAAGTCTAAAGCAAAAAATAAAAAAAAATGATTACAACAGCAAAAAGATTAGATACAGTTGAAGAATACTACTTTTCCTCAAAATTGAGAGAAGTTCGTCAACTACAATCTGAAGGAAAATCTATCATCAATATGGGAATTGGAAGCCCTGATTTGAGTCCGTCGAAAGCAGTAATTGAGGCATTCGCTGCAGCAATTCTGGATGAAAACGGGCATGGTTATCAGAGCTATCAGGGATTACCGGAATTGAGAAAAGGGATGGCAGATTTTTATCAGAATCAGTTTGGTGTTGAGTTGAATCCGAATAATGAGATTTTGCCTTTGATGGGTTCGAAAGAAGGAATTATGCACATTTCGTTAGCATTCTTAAATGAAGGTGATCATGTTTTAATTCCGAATCCGGGTTATCCGACTTATACTTCGGTAACTAATTTAGTTGGAGCGGTTCCGGTTTATTATGATCTGAAAGAAGCAAATGCCTGGGAACCGGATTTTGAAGCTTTGGAAAAATTAGATCTTTCGAAAGTGAAAATTATGTGGCTGGGATATCCGCACATGCCAACAGGAGCAAGAGGAAGTTTAGCGTTATTTGAAAAATTGGTTGCTTTTGCTAAAAAACACAACATATTATTGGTTAATGATAATCCGTATAGTTTTGTTTTGAATGATAACCCAATGAGTTTATTGCAGGTTGAAGGCGCAAAAGAGGTGGCTTTAGAATTAAATTCATTAAGTAAAACCTTCAACATGGCAGGCTGGAGAGTGGGAATGGTTTTGGGAAAGCCTGAAATTATCGATGCAGTCCTAAAAGTAAAAAGCAACATGGACAGCGGAATGTTCTACGGAATCCAAAAAGGCGCAGTTGCCGCTTTGAATTGTGATAAATCATGGTTTGAAGACCAAAACAAAATTTACAGACGCCGTCGTGAATTAACAGAAAAACTAGCAGAAAAACTAGGCTGCAAAGTTTATGCAGCAGGAGTTGGGCTTTTTGTCTGGGCAAAACTTCCGGAAGGAATAGCATCATCAGAGAAGTTCATTGACGAAATATTATACGAGAAACATATTTTTATCACACCGGGAACTATCTTCGGAAGTAATGGAGAAGGATATATTAGATTCTCGTTGTGTGTGAAAGAAGAAAAGGTACAAGAAGCGATAGACCGATTTTAGATGTCATTGCGAGGAACGAAGCAATATCAATTGCTGAATCAATTGTTAGCGCGACTGCTTCATTTTTCACAATGACAAAAATATAAAAATAAATATGAAAGTATACGTAATAGGAATAGGGTTAATAGGTGGTTCGATGGTGTTAGACATCAAAGAGAGACATCCTGACGCGACTATTTTTGGAATTGACAATAACGAAAAGCATTTGCAGGAAGCAATTGATTTAGGCGTTATCGATCAGGCAGGAAGTTTTGAAGATTTGGCAGAAGCTGATTTTGTAATTGTTTCGGTTCCGGTTGATGTGGCGCTGATAGTTTTGCCTAAAGTATTGGATTTGGTTGGTGATAAAACGATTGTTTTTGAAGTAGGTTCGACTAAAAAACCAATTTGTGATGCGGTTGCCGGTCATGCAAAAAGAAGAAATTTTATTGCAACGCATCCAATTGCAGGAACGGAGTTTTCAGGACCTTCGGCAGCGATAAAAGGTTTGTTTCAAGGCAAAACGAATATTATTTGCGAGGTGGAAAAAACCACTTTTAAATTACAGGAAAAGGCGTTAAAACTTTTCAGCGAAATTGGAATGAGAATTCGATATATGGACCCGACTTCGCACGACAAACACATTGCTTACGTTTCGCATTTGTCGCACATTAGTTCTTTTATGCTCGGGAAAACGGTAATGAACAAGGAAAAAGACGAACAGGATATTTTTGATATGGCGGGAAGTGGATTTGAAAGTACGGTTCGTTTGGCAAAAAGTTCTCCCGCAATGTGGACACCGATTTTTAAACAAAACAAAGAACATGTTATTGAAACATTAGAAGAATATATTTCAAACCTCAGTCGGTTTAGGGATTTGTTAAAAGAAGAAAATTACAACGCCATTTTTGAAGAAATGGAAAGCACGAATAAAATAAAAGAGATACTAAACGGATTAACAACAACTAAGAAATAAATTAAAATTAAGATGGAAAATAAGAAAGAAATGAGAAAGTGGTTAGAAGATTTCAATTTAAATCACCCACTTGTGATAGCTGGACCATGTAGTGCAGAAACGGAAGATCAGGTATTGAAAATTGCTCATGAATTGAAAGATTCAAAAGTTAGTGTATTCAGAGCAGGAATATGGAAACCAAGAACGCGTCCGGGAGGATTTGAAGGTGTTGGAGAAATTGGTTTAAAATGGTTGCAAAAAGCTAAGAAAGAAACTGGTTTATTAATGGGAACTGAAGTTGCGACTGCAGCTCACTGTAAACTGGCTTTAGAACATGATATTGACGTTTTATGGGTTGGTGCTCGTACAACTGCAAACCCTTTTGCTGTTCAGGAAATTGCTGATACATTAAAAGGAACTGATAAAATCGTTTTGGTTAAAAACCCTGTAAACCCTGATTTAGCTTTATGGTTAGGTGGTGTTGAGCGTTTACACATGGCTGGAATCGAGAAGTTAGGAGTTATTCACAGAGGTTTCTCTACGTACGAAAAAACAAAATACAGAAACATTCCGGAATGGCAAATTGCTATCGAATTGCAAAATAAATTCCCTGATTTACCATTAATCATCGATCCATCTCACATTACAGGAGATCGTAAAATGATTTTTGAAGTAACTCAAGAGGCTTTAGATTTGAACTACGATGGTATGATTATCGAAACGCACTACGATCCGGACAACGCTTGGTCTGATGCTGCTCAACAAGTTACTCCAGACGCTTTGAAACAAATCATTAAAGATTTGACAATCAGAAAAACTGATGATACTACAGATGAGTACAGCCAAAAAATGAAAAAACTTAGAGCTAATATCGACGTTCTTGATGCTAACTTATTAGAGTTATTAGGAAAACGTATGAAAGTAGCTGACGAAATTGGTCAGGTGAAAAAAGATGCAAACGTAGCGATTCTTCAAAACAATCGTTGGAATGAAATTTTAGGAAAAATGATTTTGGAAGGTGAGAAAAAAGGTCTTACTGAGGAGTTTGTTTTGAGAATGTTCAAAGCAATTCACCAGGAAAGTATTGGTCACCAGGAAAAAATATTCAATGCATAATATTTTTTAAATACTATAAGTGATATAAGTTAATTTAAGTCTTTTTTTTATAATGAGTTAATTTTTATTATATCACTTATTATAATTTTCCAGTAAATCTCCATGTTTCAAGCGAAACCTGGAGATTTTGTTATTTTAAACAGAATCAAAGATTCGAGCTTGTTTATATTCCCTTATATAACTTATACGGTTAAAATTATTCATTTATCTTTGCAAAGATTTAAGATTCGACTTATTCAGAAATCTAAAATCTAAAATCTAAAATTTGAATGACAGGACTCGTATATAAATCTACAGGAAGTTGGTACACCGTAAAATCGGAAAAAGGCGATTTTATTGAATGCCGTATGAAAGGGAAGTTTAGGATGAAAGGTATAAAAAGTACAAATCCTATTGCTGTAGGCGATATTGTCGATTATGAACTCGAAGAAACTTCTGATGCTGTAACGGGAACGATTTTTAATATTCACGAAAGAAAGAATTACATCGTTCGTAAATCGGTTAATTTATCGCATCAAATGCATATCATTGCATCGAATATTGATCGTGTATTTTTGTTGATTACGATTAATAATCCACCAACTACATTCAACTTTATAGATCGTTTTTTGGTAACTGCCGAAGCTTACAATATCGAAACAATTTTGGTTTTTAATAAAATAGATACTTTTGATGAAGCTACACTTGATGATCAATTGTATATGCAATATGTATATCAGCAAATTGGTTACAAATGCCTGCGTGTTTCTTCAACTGAAATGAAAGGGATTGATGAATTAAAAGAAATGATGATTGGAAAAGTAAGTATGTTCTCCGGACATTCGGGTGTTGGAAAATCGACTTTGGTAAACGCCATGGAACCTTCTTTGCATCTTAAAACCAAAACAATTTCTGAAGCCAGTAAACAAGGTCAGCACACAACAACTTTTGCAGAAATGTATGATTTGTCTTTTAATGCCAAAATTATTGATACTCCGGGAATTAAAGGTTTCGGAATTGTAGATATGGAGCCGTCAGAAATCAGCGGATATTTTCCTGAGTTTTTCAGACTAAAAGACCAATGCAAGTTTAACAATTGTTTACATAAAGAAGAACCGCATTGTGCTATAAAAGCAGCTTTAGAAAAAGACGAGATCGCCTGGTCACGTTACAATAGTTACTTGAAAATTCTTGAAGGAGATGAAGAAAATTATCGTACAGATACATACGATGAAGATCGTAAAATTAGCGATGAAACCAGAAACCAGAAATAATTGTGAATTGTAAATGGTTAATTGTGAAGGTCTAATCAAAGCTTTTAACAATTGTAATTTCCTCTAAATAATAAATCAACCATTAAATATGAAAATTGTTCTTCAAAGAGTTTCTTCGGCTTCAGTAACTGTTGATGGAAATAAAACAGCCGATATTCAAAAAGGTTTATTGGTTTTAGTTGGAATTGAAGACTTAGATACAAAGGAAGATATTGATTGGCTGGTTGGGAAAATCATTAAAATGAGAATCTTTGGAGATGAAAATGACGTCATGAATTGCTCAGTTCAGGATATTGATGGCGAAATAATTGTTGTAAGTCAGTTTACACTTCATGCTTCAACAAAAAAAGGAAATCGTCCATCTTATATAAAAGCTTCAAAACCAGAATTTGCGATTCCGATGTACGAGAATTTTGTTCAGTCTTTAGAAAAGGAATTCAATAAGAAAATACAAACCGGAATTTTTGGTGCTGATATGAAAGTCAGCTTATTAAATGACGGACCCGTTACAATTGTGATGGACAGTAAAAACAAGGAGTAAAAATTCATAAACAAATGTTAAGAATTTCTAAAAATAATATATATTTGGCGAAATTCCTGATTGATGAAAAACCCCGTTTTCACGTTACTTTTTTTATTTTTTACACTTATTTCTTCTGCTCAAAAGAGCGAATATCCTGTATTCACAGTTTCTGATAGTCTTAAACAAAATGCTAATACGGTAGTTCGTTTAGATCAAACCGATATTACTATTTTGTCGCAGCGACTGATGAATACTAAAAGTCATCGTATTGTAACAGTCTTTAATGAAAAAGGTTTTGATGATATCGATGCTTATGAGTTTTACGATAAATCAAGTTCGGTTAAAAATATAGAAGCAATAATCTATGATGCTTCGGGAAAAGAAATCAAAAAAATAAAGAGAAAAGATTTTAAAGATCAAAGTGTTGTTAGTGGCGGAACGTTATTTTCTGACAACCGATATCTTTTTCTGGATTACACGCCTGTTTCATATCCTTTTACTGTGGAATTTAATAGTGAAGTTCAAACGTCATCAACAGCTTTTATTCCAAGATGGATGCCTTTAAGGAGTTTTAATACAAGTATTGAGAAATCTTCTTTAAACGTTATTTATCCCGCAGATCTGGGTTTTAAAAAGAAAGAATTTCAATTCTCAGATTTTAATGTCAAAAAAGTAACGGAGACTAATACACAGCTTTCGTATACGGCCAACAATATTTTAGCTCAAAAACAAGAAGATTACAGTCCGTCATACAGAGATTTATTTCCTAAAGTAATGATGGGTTTAGAGCATTTTCACTTAGAAGGTGTTGATGGAACTGCTACCAATTGGGTGGATTTTGGAAAGTGGTATTCTGAAAAAATATTATCCGGAACAACAGATTTGCCCGAAGAAACAAAAGCAAAAATAAAAGCCGTTGTTGGCGATGAAAAGGATCCGATAAAGAAAGCAAAATTGGTTTATGACTTCGTTCAGAAAAAATCAAGATATGTGAGTATTCAGGTTGGAATTGGCGGCTGGAAACCAATGTTGGCAACAGATGTTGATCGATTGGGTTATGGCGATTGTAAAGCATTAACAAATTACACAAAAGCACTTTTGCAAGCGGTTGATGTTCCGTCATACAATACGGTTTTATACGGAGACAGTTATAAAACGAATATCGAATCTGACTTTGTTTCGATGCAGGGAAATCATATGATTTTATCAATTCCAAACGGCAATCATTATACATGGCTTGAATGCACAAGTCAGGATGATCCTTTTGGTTATCAGGGAACTTTTACTGATGACAGAGATGTTTTGGTGATTAAACCGGAAGGCGGAGAAATTGTACGAACTAAAATTTATGATGATAAAAGTAATACGCAAATCGATAAAGGAAGTTATACGATAGACGAAAATGGAAATTTTTCGGGTTCACTTTCGATCGTTTCAGAAGGTTCACAATACAGTTCAAAATCAAGAATAGAACATTTTCAGCCTACAGAGAAAGAAAAACATTATAAAGAATATTGGGGAAGTATCAATAATCTAAAACTGGATAAGATTACTTTTTTAAACGATAAGGAAAATGTTCGTTTTACCGAAAATATACAGGTGAGTGCCTCAAATTATGGAAGTATTTCAACAAACAAATTGATATTTCCGGTTGATGCTTTCAATCAAAATTTAGGAAATGTGAAACGCATCAGAAACAGAAAAAATCCATTTCAGATTCAGCGTGGATATTTAGATTCTGATGAAATCGAAATCAATTTACCGGCAGGTTTTACGATCGAATTTCTGCCTTCAAATTATGAATTGAAAGGGAAATTTGGAGAATACAAAACAGAAATCATTAAAAAAGAAAATAACAAACTCGTTTACAAACGCTCAATGTTTTTAAATAAAGGAAAATATTCGAATAAAGAATATGATGAATATCGCCTTTTTATAGAACAAGTATCAAGAAATGATAATGCTAAAATTATATTAACCAAGAACTAACCGGAAACCAATGAAATTTATTAAATTTTTTACCCTTTTTGCTTTTTTATTTTTTGTTTCGAAAATTACAGCACAGGAATTTAAATTAGGAAAAGTGTCTATCGACGAACTAAAAGAGAAAAGACATTCAAAAGATACATCAGCTGTTGCGGCTATTCTGTATAAAAAAGGCAATTCGAAAGTGGAATATAATCAGAATGATGGATTTGTTTTAACGACTGAAGTTGAGACCCGTATAAAAATATATAAAAAAGAGGGTTACAATTATGCAAACCAAACAATAGGTTATTCTATTTCAGGTGGCTCAAAAGAAAATGTTCAAATATCAGATGCAAATACTTTTAATTTAGTAAATGGAAAAATTGAAAAGACAAAATTGAAAAGCGATGGTATATTCGATGAGCTTGTAAATAAGTTTCTAGGAAGAAAAAAAATTACAATGCCAAATATATCTGAAGGCTCGGTAATTGAATTTAAATATACGGTTAAAGCCCCTTATGTTTCATGGATGCGTGATTGGAAATTTCAATATGATATTCCTGTAAATCATTCAGAATTCACAACTTATATACCAGAGTATTATGTTTATAATGTAATGCAGAAAGGATATGTTTTTCCAAAAGTTACTTCAGATAGAAAAACAGCCGCGGTTATTCTTACGAGCAAGGAGAGACCAGACGCTAGAGGTGTTGGTGGAGCAACTTCTTTTTCTCAAGATAAAATAGAATATTTTGAAGACAAAACAACGTATGTAATTGATAATTTACCAGCGATAAAAGAAGAATCTTTTGTAAATAATATTGATAATTACAGATCAGCTTTATCTTATGAGTTATCTGTTATTAAGTGGCCAAACAAGCCAATAGAAGCGTATTCTTCAGATTGGAGCTCTGTTGTAAAAACAATTTACAACTATGATGATTTTGGGGCAGAACTAAATAAAACAGGTTATTTTGAAGAGGATGTAAAAGCTGTTTTAGCCGGAGCAAATACTTCTGACGAAAAAATCTTTGCTATTTTGAATTATGTTAAATCAAAAGTAAAATGGGATGAATATCAAAGTTATACTTGTGATAAAGGTGTGAAAAAAGCATATCAGGAAAAAGTTGGTAATTGTGCCGAAATAAACCTGATGCTTACTGCAATGTTGCGTTATGCCGGATTAACAGCAAACCCGGTTTTAGTAAGTACACGTTCGAACGGAATTCCTTTATTTCCTAATAGAACTGCCTTTAATTATGTAATTGCGGCAGTAGAAACTCCAAACGGAAATATATTACTTGATGCAACTGATAAATTTTCAACTCCAAATACTTTACCGTTACGAGCATTAAACTGGAATGGACGTTTAATTAGAAAAGACGGAACATCTGAAGAAGTTGATTTGATGCCGAAAAAAGTTTCAGGTGATAATATTTTTATGAATTACAGCATAGATTCTGAAGGAAAGATTACAGGAAAAACAAGAAGGCAATATACAGACTATAATGCAATGATTACCAGAGATAATATTAGTGGTCTAAAAGAAGAAGAATATCTTGAAAAACTGGAAAATCGAAATAATAAAATCGAAATAAGTGAGTATTCTAAAACAAATGAAAAAGATCTTTTACTACCTGTCATAGAAACATACTCTTTTGCAGGAACAAATTTATGTGAGCTTATTGGGGGGAAAATTTATATAAATCCAATGCTGTTTTTTACCGAAGATAAAAATCCATTTAAACAGGAAGTTAGAGAATATCCGGTAGATTTTGGTTTTCCTTTTGCAGACAAGTATAATATTACCATTCAAATTCCTGAAGGATTCGCCGTTGAAACATTGCCTGCACCTGCAGTAATGACAATGGAAGATAATTTAGGGGCTTTTAAATATAATATTGCAGTAAGCGGAAATGTTTTACAATTAGTAGTTGCACATCAAATTAATGATGCAATTGTTTCTTCTGAAAAATATGAAATGCTAAAAGAATATTATAAAGCAATGATTGCAAAACAAACCGAAAAAATAGTTTTAAAAAGAATATAATATGAGGTTTGAGAGTGTAGTGTTGGTTATTTTTCTGCTTTTTGGCATTTCAAAGATTAAAGCTCAAAATTATGAATTAAACAAAGTAACAATTGAGGAATTACAGGAAAAAGTAAACGCAAAAGATACCAGCGCTCCGGCCGCAATTTTGTTTAAAAAAGGGAAAACTTATTTTACTTATAATTCCGGTATCGGTTTTACAGCTCAGCATGTTTATGAATTTAAAATAAAAATTTATAAAACCGAAGGGTTAAGCTGGGCAAATCATATTGTTTCTTATTATGTTGGATATGAAAATTTGAAAGATGACACTGTCAATTTTTCAAATGCCGTAACGTACAACCTTGAAAATGGCGCAATTGTAAAAACAAAATTAAATAGCGAAGGCAGTTTCAAAAACAAAATAAATAAATATTGGAATCAGGCAACCATTACGCTGCCAAATGTAAAAGTAGGTTCGATTATAGAATTTAAGTATATTTTAAAGTCAGAAAATCTTGTTCGGCTTCCGGATTTTGATTTTCAATATGATATTCCGGTAAATTTCTTTGAATATAAAACTGAAATACCAGAATTCTTTATTTATAAAACATTACTGATTGGTGACCATAAAATTGAATCAAAACTGGATGTCGTTGCAAGCGGGCAATTATACGCAAGCGGTTACAAACAAATAAATAGTTTGTACACTGCTCAAAATATTCCGGCACTAAAGAACGAGAAATTTGTAGACAATATAGATAATTACAAAGGAGCAATACAAAATGAACTTGAGAGAAAGAGATTTCCTGATGAACCCGTTGTAGATCTCACAAAAACCTGGGAAGGCGTTACCAAAACGATCTATAAAAATGAAAATTTTGGAGATCAGCTTAAACTTAACGATTATTTTTCAGTTGATTTAAAAGCTTTATTGCAAGATATAAGTAATCCAAAAGAACGATTGAATGCCATTTTTAAGTTTGTTCAAAATAAAATGAACTGGAATAAGGAAAGAGGATATTATGTAGATAAAGGAGTTAAAAAAGCATACGAGGCAAGAACAGGAAATGTTGCTGAGATAAATTTTATACTGATTTCAATGTTAAAAAGTGCCGGAATTGAAGTAAGCCCGATTTTAGTAAGTACAATTGAAAATGGGACTCCGGTGTTTCCAAACAGAACCGTTTTTAATTGTGTTATTGCGGCTGCCGAAATTGACGGAAAGAAAATTTTATTAGACGCCACAAATAAATTTACAACACCAAATGTTTTACCATTAAACCTTTTAAACTGGAAAGGCAGACTTATAAAAGAAGATGGTGATTCAGAAGAAATTGAGCTGATTCCTGCAATTGCGTCAAAAGACAATTATACTTTGATGGCAACTATAAATCCAAATCTCAGAAAAATAGATGGATCATTAAGAATAAGAAGGGCAGATTATTCGGCATTTAGTTTTAGAGAAGAAAATGCAGATAAAAGCGAAGACTCCTATCTTGAAAAATTAGAAAATGATTTGAGTAAAATCGAGATCAATGATTATACAATTGAAAATAAAAGCGACGATTTATCACAGCCGGTTGTTGAAAAGTTCAATTTTATGCTCAATAATCCTTATGATGTTATAGATGGAAAAATATTTTTAAAACCATTATTGTTCTTTGCAGATAACCGAAATCCATTTGTTCAGGAACAAAGGCAAATGCCAATTTATTTTGGATATCCGCATCAATACACTTACAATATTTTTTTAGAAGTTCCGGATGGTTATGAAGTTGAATCTTTGCCAAAACCATTGCGTATTATGACAGAAAATAAAGATGCTGCTTATATGATGAATATGGCTGCAGAAGAAAATAAAATACAAATTCAGGTGACAAAAGAAATAAACAGAGCTATTTTTGCAGCATCAGACTATGATATGCTGAAAGAATTTTTTCAGAAAATTATTGTTAGTCAAAATGAAAAAATTGTTCTTAAAAAAATATAATCATGGATTTAAAAAATGCACAACTTGACGTTGATACCTGGATAAAAGAACATGGGGTTCGCTATTTTAACGAGTTAACCAATATGGCACAACTTACTGAAGAAGTAGGTGAAGTTGCCCGAATTATTGCGCGACGTTATGGCGAACAATCAGAAAAAGAAAGTGATAAAAATAAAGATTTAGGCGAAGAACTTGCCGATGTTGTTTTTGTAGTGCTGTGTCTTGCAAATCAAACCGGAATAGATTTACAGGCTGCTTTCGATAAAAAAATGGATTTAAAATCGGTAAGAGACAAGGATCGTCATAAAAACAATGATAAATTGAAATAATTGTGAAATATCAGTTATAAACTTTGAATTATGAGTTTTGAATTTTGAATTATGAATGGGGAGTGGTAAATTGCATGCCTGAATTACGTTTCTAATCAATCATAATTCAAATTCACCACTTACAATAAACAAAATGAATTTAAAATTAAGCACGAATTCACCATTCACCATTGATAATTCTCAGTTAAATATAACCGGATCAAAAAGCGAAACCAATCGTTTATTATTACTTAAAGCATTATTTCCCAATATTACACTTGCTAATACCTCAAATTCTGATGATAGTGAAGTAATGCAAAAAGCATTGATTGGAAATGAAGAAATTGTAGATATTCATCATGCAGGAACTGCAATGCGTTTTTTAACAGCTTACTTTGCTGTAAATGAAGGGCGAGAAGTTGTAATGACAGGTTCGGGCAGAATGCAGGAACGTCCGATAAAAATTTTAGTAGAAGCTTTAGGGCAATTGGGTGTTGAAATCTCTTATGAAAAAGAAGAAGGTTATCCGCCAATTCGAATCAAAGGAAAAAAAGTTACAGCTTCAAAAGTAACTTTGGCTGCAAATGTGAGCAGTCAGTATATTTCGGCACTTTTATTAGTGGCTTCAAAATTAGATAATGGTTTAGAATTAACTTTAGAAGGAGAAATCACTTCAATTCCGTACATTAAAATGACTTTGGCTTTGCTGAACGATTTAGATATTCAAACCAGTTTTGAAGGAAACGTAATCAAAGTATATCCAAAAACCGAAGTTGCATCAAAAGAAATGGTTGTAGAATCTGATTGGAGTTCGGCATCTTACTTTTTTAGTTTAGTAGCTTTGGCAAATTCAGCTTCACTGACGTTAAGCAGTTATAAAAAAGACAGTTTGCAAGGTGATTCAGAACTGGTTTCACTTTATGAAAAAATAGGCGTTCAGACTACTTTCGAAAACAACAAAATGACTTTGGTAAAACAAGAAAATTTTAAGTTTGAAGATGTAAATTTTGAATTAAACAATACGCCGGATATTGCACAAACAATAGTTGTTACTTGTTTAGGTCTTGGAATTGGATGTCATTTAACAGGACTTCATACTTTAAAAATTAAAGAAACAGACCGACTTGAAGCGCTTCGAATTGAACTTACAAAACTTGGAGCCAATATTTCTGTTACAAATGATTCCTTGACTTTACTGCCTTCGCAAAATATCAATCATAACGTAAAAATTGCGACTTATAATGATCATCGAATGGCAATGGCATTTGCTCCCTTAGCTCTTAAAGTTCCAATTATTATTGAAGATGCCGAAGTAGTTTCAAAATCATATCCTGATTTCTGGAATGATTTAAAAGCATTGAATTTTGAAGTTTCAGAATTGTAATAAAAAATAATCGCCACAAATTCACGAATTATTATTTAGAATTTAAATTCGTGAATTCCTGGTAAAAAATGTATAGCCTCCAGTTTTAACTGGAGGTTTTTTTGTTAGATTCCCGCAACAAACCCGACAGGTTTTTAAAACCTGTCGGGTTTAAATAATTGCCCTTTTTCGTTTTTGAAATTAAGAAATCCAAAATTAAATGAACTTATATCACTTAAATGGTTAAAAACACCAACTGGAAACACCACTAAATCAACGACTTTTGAAAATAAACATCAAAACACTTGACAACGCCTATCTCACAATCGTATATTTGCACACGATTTATAATTTTAGATAAAAAATCTAAAATCTACACTCTAAAATCAGCAATGTCAATATGAAATTATCACATTTTCAATTTAATTTACCAAAAGAACTTTTAGCAGAATTTCCAGCAGAAAACAGAGATGAATCTCGTTTAATGGTAATCGATCGTCAAAAACAAACTATAGAGCACAAAATGTTCAAAGATGTTATCAATTATTTTGATGACGGAGACGTTTTGATTCTTAACAATACAAAAGTTTTTCCGGCACGTTTGTACGGAAACAAAGAAAAAACAGGAGCAAGAATTGAAGTTTTCTTATTAAGAGAATTAAATTCAGAGCAACGTCTTTGGGACGTTTTGGTTGATCCGGCTCGTAAAATCAGAATTGGTAACAAACTTTATTTTGGCGACGACGATTCGTTAGTTGCTGAGGTAATTGATAATACTACTTCTCGTGGTAGAACTTTACGTTTTTTATATGACGGTTCTTACGAAGAATTCAGAAATAAATTAACAGAACTTGGAGAAACTCCAATTCCTAAATACATCAACAGAGAAGTAACTGCTGAAGATGCAGAAAGATACCAAACCATTTATGCAAAAGAAGAAGGAGCTGTAGCGGCACCAACTGCTGGTTTGCACTTCTCAAAACACCTTTTGAAAAAATTAGAAATCAAAGGAGTAAATTTTGCAGAAGTAACACTTCACGTTGGTTTAGGAACTTTTAATCCGGTTGAGGTTGAAGATTTATCTAAACACAAAATGGATTCTGAAGAATTGATTATCAAACAAGAAGCCTGCGATATTGTAAATGCTGCAAAAGCAAACAAAAAACGTATTTGCGCTGTTGGAACAACTTCAATGCGTGCTATTGAAAGTTCAGTTTCGTCTCAAAATACTTTAAATCCTTATGAAGGATGGACAAATAAATTCATTTTTCCTCCACACGATTTTAGTATTGCAAACTGTATGATTACCAATTTCCACACGCCAAAATCAACATTATTAATGATGATTTCTGCTTTCTGTGGACATGATTTAATGAAAAGAGCATACGAAGAAGCAATCAAAGAAGGATATAAATTCTATTCTTACGGAGATGCAATGTTGATTCTATAATTCGCAAAACAAATAAATATAAAAACCTGTCAGTGATGACGGGTTTTTTTATTTAAAATGGTTTCAAGTTTTTTTTGTTTCAGGTTTCAAGTTGCACAATGTTGAGAAAACCTGAAACCTGAAACTTGAAACCTGAAACAAAACAAACAACATTCCAGAACATTTTCCTATTTTTACGGCTCAAAACAAAACGCAATGACTTTTCAAAATACACGCGAATTTGCGCGAGCGCTTGATTCGCAAGACACATTAAACCATTATCAGGATCAATTTATATTTCCTAAAGTAAATGACAAACGCGTTATTTATTTTACAGGAAACTCTTTAGGATTACAGCCAAAACGTACCAAAGCATACATTGATGAAGTTATGAATGATTGGGCAGAATTAGCTGTTGAAGGTCATTTCTATGCTGGGAAACCGTGGTGGGATTATCAGGAAAGATTTGCAGAACCACTAAGTAAAATTGTTGGCGCTTTGCCATCAGAAGTTACAGTGATGAATACTTTAACGGTGAATCTTCATTTGTTGATGGTTTCTTTTTATCAGCCAAAAGGCAAACGTTATAAAATTATCTGCGAAGAAAAAGCCTTTCCTTCAGATCAATATATGTTTCAGAGTCAGGTTAATTTTCATGGCTATAAACCAGAAGATGCTATTGTAGAAATTAAACGTCGCGATGGCGAACATAATATTCGTCTTGAAGATGTGTTGGCTAAAATTGAAGAAGTTGGTGATGAATTGGCTTTGGTTTTAATTGGCGGCGTAAACTATTATACCGGACAAGTTTTTGATATTAAAACAATCACCGCTGCCGGACATAAAGCAGGTGCAAAAGTAGGTTGGGATTTGGCGCACGCTGCCGGAAATATCAAACTGGAATTGCATGATTGGAATGTGGATTTTGCTGCATGGTGCAGTTACAAGTATATGAACTCAGGTCCGGGAAATGCTTCTGGCTGTTTTGTGCACGAAAAACATCATAACGATCCTGATTTACCAAGATTTGCCGGTTGGTGGGGACATAATAAAGAACGTCGTTTTAAAATGGAACCAACTTTTGATCCGGTACATGGAGCAGGAGGATGGCAAATTAGTAATTTACCGGTTCTTTCTTTGGCGCCTTATTTAGCTTCTGTAGAAATGTTTGCTGAGGTTGGAATGGATGCTTTGATCGCAAAAAGAGATCATATCACATCGTATTTAGAATTTATTTTACATGAAATTGATAAAGAAGTAAAAGGTAATTTTGAAATTATCACACCTTCAAATCCTGAAGAAAGAGCTTCTCAATTATCTGTTTTTTTACATGGGGAAGGAAGAAGTTTATTCGACTTTTTAATGAAAAACGGAGTTATTACAGATTGGCGTGAACCTAACGTAATTCGTCTTGCACCAGTTCCGTTATATTGTTCTTATGAAGATATGTATGATTTTGGTCAAATTCTAAAAAAAGGAATTTTAGGTTAGGGTTTAAAGCAAATTAGTGGTGAAGAGTTTTTGTTTCACGCAGATTTAAAAAGATTTAAGCAGATTATTTAATTGTTTTAATCCTTTAATCGGTGGCTAAATAAACAATATCTTTTATAAAAATATCAAAAAAGAGACTCACAAGTCTCTTTTTTTCTACAGTGAAATCCCTAAAATAATCTGCTTAAATCTTTTTAAATCTGCGTGAAAGCTTTTAATAAATAACTCAGTAAAGAAAAAAATCCGTTTTAATCCGCGTTTTGCTTTAGCAATCCGCTTCATCAGCGTGCAACAATAGGTGCCACAATAAAGATTCTTCAAATTCTATAACCTTTAACTTAAATCTTGTAACATCAACAAATAGTATCTTCTTTACTTTGTAGTGTATAAACCATAAAACTACAATCATGAAAACTATATATATAGTATTAGCAGCTTTAATCATTGTTTCTTGTCAGAATCAATCGAATCAGGATATGAAAAAAGCAAAACAGGCAAGTATAGATTCCATGAAAGTTGAAATTGAAAAACAAAAAGTAATGGATTCAATGAAAACTGAAATGGCTAACATAAAAGAACAGCAAAAAGTAGAATCCCAAAAAGTAGTAGTAGTTCATCAGCAGGCTAATGGAACTGCAACTACAACAACTACAACAAAAAAGAAAGGCTGGAGCGCTACTGCTAAAGGTGCCGTAATTGGAGCCGGAGTTGGTGCTGCAACAGGAGCAATTGTGAGTAAGAAAAAAGGTGAAGGTGCTATTATTGGTGGTTTGGCCGGTGCCGCTTTAGGAACTGGAACAGGTGCTGTTATAGATAGCAAAAATAAAAAGGAATAGATTAAAAACAGTAATAAAAATAAAACCCCGATTTAGATTTCTAAATCGGGGTTTTTGGTTTATACCAATTGGGGAATTGGAATTTTTATTGCTTCTAACTCCAGTTTATAAAAATCAAACTGATATTTGATTTTTTCTGCATCTTTTTTAAAATAGAAAGAAGATGCCAATAAATGCTGATAATAGTCAATTCCTTCAAAAAGATTCGTTTTAAAACTATTCCATTTTTTAAGTTGATTGGCGGTTACTTCACCGGAAATAGCTTCGATCTCGTTTCTGAAATAATCGATATACATCTTTAATTCTTTTACAAATAAGTTTGGACGATTATTAGCTCTTAAAACAGACTTATTTCCGTAAATGTGGTGCATCATATCATTCAATGAAACTTCTTGGTCAAAATACGCCATATTAGGTCCGGGACAAATAACAACACCTTGCGCTTGTCCTTGTATTTTAATATTATTCTCTAAATAGGAGGCATTTGCCAAACCAACGCATAAACAAGATTTTTCGGTTATTTTAATTTTCGCTTTTTCAAAAAGGTCAGAAGTAAACTCATTTTTCATGTTTTCTAATTCGTCCAGTTTAATGTCCTGATATTTTTTTGAAGCAGTACAAATTCCATGTGGATCATATTCTTTGCTTAACGCCAGGAATTTTTTCGGGCACGAACTTCCTGCTTTGTTTTCCTGAATTCGTTTTTGTTTTAAAATTTCGTTTGTTGTTCCTCTCACAGTATTAAAAGGAACTCCTAAAGGCGAAATATGACTTAAATACAAATCTTTTTCTTTTGCATTTATCAATAAATTTCGTGTTGTCTGATCTACAGATGTTGCCTCGGGAACCAGTAAAAAAGGAGAACCCCAGCCAACAGAATCTACCTGATATTGCTCTAATAAAAACTCATGTTCTTCTGATGTTCCTACGCCGCCCTGAACTGTAATTTTTAATTCTAAAGGTTTTTCCGGAAAATGCAGTTTTTTTTGCTGTAGTGCTTTCACCATCAATTCATGGGCAGACTGAATTAATTGTTCTTTTTTCTGTTTAAATTCTTCCAGAATAGTTCCCAATAAAAGTCCGTCAGTGGCAAATGCATGTCCGCCACAATTTAAACCAGATTCTATACGATATTCAGAAACCCATATTCCTTTTTTGGCTAAAAAATTTCCCTGAATCATTGCCGATCGAAAATCACTTACTTTTAGAGTAATTTTCTTTTTAAGCTCGTTTTTCTCATTTGGAAAAAAGTCGGCAAAATTCTCAAAATAGCTGTAAAGTCTCGGATTCATTCCTGCCGAAAGTACGACCGAAGATTCAAGATTACTTTTGGCAAAACCTCTTAGCGCTGCGTGTGCATCATTAAACTCAATAGGAAGCTGTTCATTTTTAATGAAATTATCTTTGTCCAGTTTTGTCATAATATTAACATCAATTTCTCCGGGAAAAAGATTGGCTTCGATATAATTTCTGATGTTTTCCCTGAATGAAATTCCGTCATCCAATAAGTTTTGAAAACCATTCTTAATGTCAGAAGTATTTGGTAATGTTGCGATGAAATTTTCTAAAGCAGTTTTGCTTTCAGCGAGTTCCGTTTTAAAATTTTCAAACTTTTGTTTTACGATTTTATCAACTAAATTTAGGTAAGAAGTAATTCTTTCGGCACGATAATCATAAAATTTCTGCGTTATTTCTTCATATGGAAAATTGAATTTGGTGCTGTAAAAATTACGCATCTTTTCAATTAATTCATCATCAGCTATTGAAATTACAGATGAAATACCATATTGTGCCACTTTAATTGGACTGTCGATCGTATAAGCGAGTCCCATTACCGGAATATGAAAAGTGTGTAAAGGCCTTTTTGTCATTTGTTTTCAAATTAAAATAAAAACAAATGTGAAGAAAAATAATCTGGATAAAGCTGATAATTATCAGGTTTAGGTTTGCCACGAATTACACAAATTTTTGCGAGTTGTTTTTGCCACAGATTAAAAGAATTAAAAAGATTTTTTATGGAGGATTTTAAAATTTTCAATTCGTGCTGATTCGTGCCATTCGTGGCAAAAAAAATGGCGCAAAAAAAATCAAATCAAAATCTTCTTCAAAGATTCTGCAATGCTTCGCCATAAAAAGTTGTAGAATGATTTTTCCTGAATTCTTTCTATTTCAACATCGGCGGTTTTTGCTTTGTCTTTTGAATCGTTTTTGACGAGTAAATTGACAATTGCTGATTTTAATTTGGCCTCTTTTTCAGGATGTTTCTTTTTGTATAATTTTACTTTTAAATCGTCATAATCTAAAGAAGTGTTTCCTTTTGAAATATTATCATTTCCGTAGAAATTAAAACGGTATTTATTAAAAACTCCTGTAAAAGATGCGTTCATATAAGGTTTGCTAAATTGCCCCATCGCCCTAACATCAAAATTTGAAATAACGCCCTGAATATGAAAACTATCGTTTTTATCTAAAACATTAAAATTCCAATTGACATCTAAAGGCGATGTTTTCATGAAAATGCAGTTAATTTTAATTTTTACGTCAGCGTTCTTTTTTAACCCAAAACCACTTCGCAGATTAGTTGCCTGCAAATTAAAATGATCAAAATTTAAAACTCCCGGACCTTTAGAGAAATCAATTTCTTCTTCGTAAACCAGTTTTGATTTTAAAACCTGCAGCGTATCAATTTGAAGTGGAAATTTAATATTTCGTAATAAATGATTGTAAAGATATTTTTTGCTTAAATCGTCTTTTGGCATTTTTCCGCGATAAATATTGGCATCAAAATGATTCATTATAATTGAATTTGCCTTAAAGAAAAAACGATCATTTTTAAAACCCCAGTCCATTTTGTTAATGTCTGCAGAATCTAATTTTAGCGAATAAATATCTTTCTCTTTTTCAAGTTGTCGAACAAATTCACGACGGCTGTATTGTGGTAAGTATGAAAAATTCCTGATTCTTAAAAAGCTGTTTTCAGTACTTATTTTTCCGATATTAATATGGTAAAAAGCGTTTGGTCTGTAAAACAAACTATCACAAGTCAATACATATTTTTCATAATGCATCGGAATTTTTTCTTTTAAAGTCGCGTCGGTAATTAAAATACCTTCCAATTTCAGGATAATATTTTTAACATTAAAAATTGGCTTTTCTGTTTTTAACGAAACAACGTCTACATTTCCGTCATTGAGATAAATATTTGAAACGGCAATTATTTTTCGGAAAGGATCAATAATTTCAGTTTGAATACTTTTACTGCTATTCAAAAGTTTTTCATTTTTTTTATAAAGAATAACGCGTGGTTTATTAATGATAATACTTTCAGCCTGAATAATATCGCGAAAAGCTAAATCCCAAATATTAAAATGTGTAATTGTAATAGATTCTATTTTAGAATAAAGCCCGTTTTTGCCATCTTTCGGCTGGCTTTTTGGATGCACTAATAAAGTTGTAGCATAGATATTTCTGGAAAAAAGCGACACTTCGATTTTTTCATAATTTATATGATAAGCCGTTTTGTTTTTTTCGTGAATAATTTTTGGCAATTGTTTTTTTATCCAATAATTGAGACCAATATTGATAAAAATGACAAAAAGAAAGACTGAAATTACACCGATTGCTATTTTTTTGTAGATTGACATTTATTGTATTGGTTTTAAATACATAAATTTAGGCTTTTAAAATTCGTGTTTCTTATATGATTTAATCTTTAAGTTACATTTTTACTAAATCATTTATTGTTTTTATCTTTTTGAATATGAGAAAAATTAAAAAAATTCTGCTGGTTTTATTAGTGTTGATTGTGATTCTCGGAATTGGTTTATGCGGTTATATTTTTCATCTAAAACCTAAATACGAAGGCGAGGTCCAGCTTAAAAATCTCCAGAAAGAAACCACTGTTTATTTTGATGATTTTGGTGTTCCTCATATTTATGCAAGTTCTGAAAAAGATGCCATGACCGCTTTAGGATATGTGCACGCGCAGGAAAGATTGTGGCAAATGGAATTGCTTCGCAGAATTGCACCCGGAAAATTATCAGAAATTTTTGGTTCTGTAGCATTAAAAAATGATATGTTTTTCTCCGGAATCGGTATTGAAGAAGCTTCGGCGAAAGCCATTGCGAAATTAGATAAAAACAGTCAGAGTTATCAATTAACGATGGCGTATTTAGACGGAATTAATCAATATTTAGATGAAGGCGTAACCCCAATCGAGTTTACTTTGGTTGGCGTAAAAAAGGAAAAATTTACGATAAAAGATGTCTATAATATTTTCGGATACATGTCTTTCAGTTTTGCAATGGCTCAAAAAACAGATCCCTTATTAACCGATATTCGAAATAAATATGGTGTCGAATATTTGAAAGATTTAGGAATTGAAGGAGAATTCAATACCACAAAAATCAAAAGTTCCAAAGAAGATATTCAAGAATATACAACAATTGCAAAATCAGTGGCAGCGTTACTGGACAAATCTCCAATACCGCCGTTTGTAGGCAGTAATAGCTGGGTTGCAGGACCAGATAAAACAAAAAGCGGAAAAGTAATTTTTGCCAATGATCCGCATATTGGGTTTTCGCAGCCTGCGACTTGGTATGAAGCGCATTTGGTTACGCCTGAACATGAATTATATGGCTGTTATCTTGCTGGAACGCCGTTTCCGTTATTAGCGCACAATCGCGATTATGCGTATGGTTTAACAATGTTTGAAAATGATGACATCGATTTTTATCAGGAAAAAAATAAAGCAGGAGATTCAAGTCAATATCAAACGCCAACAGGTTTTGTCAAATATGAATCGAGAAAAAAAACAATAAAAGTAAAAGATACTTCGGATGTTGTTTTAACGATAAAATCAAGCCGACACGGACCAATCATGAATGATTTGCTGGAACGATTGGATCGCAAAAATCCTATTGCAATGTCGTGGATTTATACGCAGCAGCCGATACAAATTCTGGATGCTGTTTACGGGCTTTCTCACGCTAAAAGTAAAGATGATTTTAAAAAAGCAGTTCAGTTAGTTGCCGCGCCGGGATTAAATGTAATGTATGGCGATGCCAAAGGAAATGTGGGTTGGTGGGCAACCGGAAAGCTTTATAAACATGATAAAGGAGTGAATTCGTTTTTTATTTTAGATGGCGCAAGCGGAAAAGATGATATTAAGGAATATCTGGATTTTTCTAAAAATCCGTCGGCAGAAAACCCGAAATGGGGTTATGTTTATTCTGCAAATAATCAGCCTGAAGCAATCGATGGTTACTTATATCCGGGTTATTATTTGCCCGAAGATCGTGCTAAAAGAATCTCCGGTTTGATGGATGCAAAATCAAATTGGGATAAGGAAGAAATTAGTAAAATGATTTTTGATAATACATCTGAAGTTTCGCCGGGAGTTGCTCAAAATTTAATTTCTAATGTAAATACTAATTCTCTTTCGATAGAAGAAAAACAGGCGATAGGAATTTTAAAATCCTGGAAAGGAACTAATAATCTTGAAGATATTGCGCCAACAATTTACAACAAGTGGGTTTATTTGTACTTGAAAAATACGTTTGAAGATGAAATGGGTTCTGATAATTTTAATTTATTTCTGGGACTTAGTTTAGGAAAACAAGTTATTGCGAGACAAATTGCAAATGAAAATTCGGTTTGGTGGGATAATGTAAAAACTAAAAATGTAAAAGAAACCCGAAATGAAATTGTTTCAAAATCATTTCATGAAGCTATTACAGCGCTTAAAAAACAATTAGGAAACAATGTTCCTGACTGGAATTGGGGAAAAGTACATACGGTTGAACACGAACATCCAATGGGAAAAGTTGCTGCTTTACGTAAATTATTTAATGTTGGTCCGTTTGCAGATCCCGGATCGAACGAAGTGATAAACAATCAGTTTTTTGGATTTAACGAAGAAGGGAAATATTATGTAAAAGGCGGACCTTCAACCAGAAGGATTGTTGATTTTTCGGATGTTGAAAACAGCTGGAGCATTTTACCAACCGGACAATCCGGAAATCCTTTCAGCGAACATTATGATGATCAGGCAGAAATGTTTGTTGCAGGAAAGTTCAGAAAAATGAAATTGAATAAAGAAGAGATTGTGAAAACTTCGAAAAAATTGGTTTTCAAACCTAAGATTTAATAGTAATTATTTTTTTAAAATAATGTTAAAATAATTTTGCTATTTTTGAAATCTAAACCTTTTTTATGTATAAGAAAATTACCCTTTTTGCATTATTTATTTCAATTATCGGAATCATATTAGGATTCTATAGAGATTACAACTCTATTCTTTTTAATGTATTAGACTTTTTTAGTTATAATATATTTACGGGTCAGGAAATTTTTTGGATTAACGGAAATTATCTAAGAGTAATTTTTAGCGTTACATTATTTATTGGAGCCATTGCTTTTTATAAGTCTAAAGAAAAAGAAACCCGAATTTTACGTTTTGCTTTCTCCACTTTATTTGTAGAGATTTGTGTTTTTGTGCCGTTGCGTCTTTATTTTATTTCTGCTCATATAAAGTCGTTCGCTTTAAAAGATTACGCTTTAAGCTTTGTATCATTGGCATTAATGTTTTTTGTCGCTTATTTTTTATACAAAAGCATGGAATATCTGAATAAATCAAAAGCTTTAGATTATGAAACTTTTGTCTATACAGAATCAACAGAAATCGCTTATTTTAAAACGAATAACTGGCAGCGTTTGTTTCATTTTGTTTTTGATACGATCATTTTCGGAATACTTGGATTTCAAATATTGTATGTCCTGATTCGAACAGAATTGTTTAATGGTTTTTTTGAAACACTTCAAACACAGCTTAATCCTCAATTGATTTTTACGCTTTTTGTGGTTGTTTTTAGAACGCTGTTTTATTTTACTTTCGAAACTCTTTTTCAGGCTTCGCCGGCTAAATTTCTAACAGAAAGCCTTGTTGTTAATGATGAAGGTTTGAAAGTCCCTGCGGGAACTATTTTTAAAAGAACTTTATCCAGAAGTATTCCTTTTGATTCGGTTTCGTTTTTATTAAAAGCAGACTGGCATGATTCTTTTTCTTTTACAGAAGTTTATAAAGAAAAAAAGACCGGACTTCAAGGAAGTTACTATTTTTTAATAATTCCATTATTAGCAGTCTTTTTATATGGAATGCATTTGTGGGAAGTTAAAAAGGAAAAAGACATGTATTATGAAGGTGCAATTAAAACTTTTGAAGGAAAAAACGCTAATATAACAGAAGGTTTAAAAACAATTGATACCAATACAGTTTTACAATTAAAAAATGATGATTACAGTTCGAGAACGAAATTTTTAAAAGTAGAAAATGTATCAAATAGTACTATTGAATTTTCAGTTTTAAATTTGGAAAATGAAAGTTACCAGCGTTTTAATGTTGAGAAAGGTTACGAAACATCAAAAGATACTTTAAAGAAAGTAAAAATCAAGAGGGCTGATTTGCAAAAAATGGTTTTAAGTGATTTTAAACAATCTTCTGATTATAATGAAAGTGATAAAATAAACTTTGAAGGAATAGCTGCAATTCCGGAGTTAAAAGGTAAATATATTGAATATGTTTTGGCGCTGCATTCGCCTAATCTGCAAATTTCAGATTCTAATTTTGATGCAAATGGAGTGTCATTATATCTGGAAAATAAAGGGATTCCGGCAGAGGTAATTTCAGTAGCATCAAATGATAAAAATATAAATTGGAATTTAAATATGCTTCCTAAGAGATTTGCTGAATACGGCTCCGTTTTTCTTCGTGGCGAAGGAAAAGATATTTCAGGATACAAGCTTAGAGTTACAATTAATGACAGCTTAAATAAAAAGTTTATTTATGAAATCTCCAGCACAGAAAATCCAAAATCGCCTAAAGTGAGATTAATAAAATAAAAATGTAGATTAAAAAAGACCTTTATAAAACGTAAGTTTTACAAAGGTCTTTTTTAATATTAGTTTCAAGTTTCAAGTTTCAAGTTTCAAGTTTCAAGTTTCAAGTTTCAGGTTTCAGGTTTCAGGTTTCAAGTTTCAGGTTTCAGGTTTCAAAACCTTTGTACCTTTGCACCTCAGAACCTTTGTACCTCCAGAAAACCTATTTCGAAATCAAATATTTCCCAGTAACAACATCTTTAGCATAAATATCCAGATTGTTAAGCAATACCTTATTGGTTGTCATTACGTTTGTGGTTTGGTAAACGGTATCTTTTTGATATGTTTTTAAAAGCGTTTCAAGTTCAACTTCGTCATAAAACGCAAACATATTATAAACAGCGTCTCTAAAGTTTTTAAAATTAATAGTTTCTGTAATTTTCACTGTTTTTTGCTCGTTCCAATTCTCTTTAAAAGCCGTTTCATTTATTTTAGTCAAACAATAATCAACAAAGTACGTTTTGTAGTTGGTAACGTCGATAATTTTATTGACAATAATAGTATTTTGCTGCGTTGGCATTGGCGCATTTACAGCCGAAGTTTGAGAAATACATACAAAAGGAACAAACATCAATAATACGATAAACAAAAAGTAATTTTTTTTCATAGGTTTATTTCTAAATTAATACAGCTTTTTAAGCTGTAAATCAGGTTGATTTAGGATTTTAATATTATTTTTTGGGCTTGGCTAAAATAGCTTTTTTGTTGTAAATATTCAATTGAAAAAATGACTTTTAAATAAAAAATCCGATACTGCAAATTTTAGAAATAAGCAGTATCGGACTAAGTAAGATTACGGTTACGAATATCGTTTTTTGTTGTTTGTTGATAATTTATGCGCCGTTTTTGATTATTATATTATTTCAAAATTTCTGCCAGAGCTTTTTTTCCGCTTTCATTTGAAGGATCCAGTTCGATTGATTTTTTATAATTAGCAATTGCCAAAGTTTTGTCTCCATCGGCTAAATAAGCTTCTCCCAAACTGTCATAAACATTTCCGACTTTAGGAAAAGCCTCTACATTAATTTTGAACATTTCGATTGCTTCTTTCTTTTTTCCGGTTTGCAATAATTGATATCCGGCATTATTCATGTCGCCTTCTTTAATACCATAAGTTGGATCTTTCTTCAATTTAGCATAGGTTTCTATTCCACTTTTAACACCTTTCTCTGAGAATACGTCTAACAATTCAAGCGCCATCGATCTTTTCGGCTCATTAATGGACTGATTGTATAAAATATTTCTAATATTTTCAGTCATTTCACCTAAAACAGCTCTGCCGGTATTATTCAATAAAACGATCAGGATTTTGTCTGATGGAATGCGTGATATATTGGTATTAAAACCATTTATTCCGCCGCCATGTTCAACAATTTTTACTTTTTTAGTTCCGATAGTTATTTCTCTAAGGAACCATCCATATCCATAACTTTCATCTCCAAGCGTTATATAAGATTTGAACAAAGATTCCATTGATTTTTCTGAAAGTAATTTACTCGTGTAAAGTGCCTGATCCCAAAGATATAAATCTTCTGCAGTTGAATATAAAGATCCTGCAGCATACGGAATACTCATGTCAAGATAAGAAGCATTCACGATCTTTTTGCCTTGTCTTTCATAACCTGCAGCTCTGTTTTTTATAATGACATCGCTGTGATCATAACCGGAATTAACCATTTTTAAAGGTGTAAAAATAGTTTCCTGTAAATTCTCTTCATACGTTTTACCGGTAATTTTTTCAATAATATATCCTAATAAAAAATAACCTGAATTGCTATAAACGAATTTTTCACCAGGTTTAAATTCAAGAGGCAAATTCGAAAATGTTTTTACAAAATCTGCTGGAGAATATGGATTTCGGGCTTTTTCTTTTAGGAAATTAGGTACGCTTGTATAATTCGGAATTCCTGAAGTATGCGTTAATAAATTATGAATCGTGATTTTGTCACCTGTTTCTTTCGGATAATCCGGCAAATAAGTTGTAATAGGAACGTCCAGTTTTATTTTTCCTTCTTCGGCAAGTTTCACAATTAAAAGCGCCGTAAATTGTTTCGTGATAGAACCTAATCTGAATTTGGTATCAGGCTGATTTGGAATATTCCATTCCATATTAGCAGAACCATATCCTTTTTTCAGAATAACTTTTCCGTTTTCTGCCACTAACGCAGATCCGTTAAATTGATCGTATTCATTGTATTTGCTCAGTAATTGATCAATTTGTTTGCCTTTGTCCTGTGCAAATAATGTGCTTAATGTAAACAGATGAAGGATTACAAAAAATGAGATGAGTTTGATTGATTTTTTCATGGTATTTGATTGATTATGATTAATGATTTAATTGGATTGTTTTGTTGATGGATCAATTGATTGTTTTGTTGATGAATCAATTGCAGTATCAGATTTAGGATTAGGGTTTGGAATATCTTTATCAGATCGAATTCTGCGATAATTTTTTCCTATTTCATTACGAATTTGAATGTATTTTTGAAAAAGCGCATCAACTTTTTTTTCATCTATATTTTCAGGACCTGACGATTGCAGGTATTCGAGTTCTGCTAATAATGTTATAAACTCATTTCTTGAAATTTTATATTCAACCCATAAATCTCTATAACTAAAAAAGTTATAAATCATAGTTCCTCCTGCTGTAACGGCACTGCATATTAAGGCATAATTATTTAGCATATCGTCTTTTGGTGTCCAGCCAATTAAAATAGGAGTGATAACCGAACAAACAATAATGCAGGATTGCACAGCCACAGCACCATATTTGTTTATTCTTGCTTTTATTGTCAGTGATTTTATTTGAGATTCGATAGATTTTTTTACTGAATTGATTTTTGCAGTAATAACGTCTTTATTAGTTTCTTTACTTGATTCTTCATTGATTAAATTATCATCTGCCATAAATAAAAGGTTAATTGTTAAGCTTATTTTTAAATAAATTTATAAGTATAATATTGTTATTTATGGAGCTAATATAGTTAAATATGATATTAATATTTAGAGCATTAGTTAATTTTATATAAAAAATAATTGAAATTTAGTTTTATAATGTTCTATATGGTTTAGACGATTAATTTTTGATTAGGTTTCAAGATCAGACCTTTTTTTTATTTTAATTATAAAAAAAGACCTATTTTTCAATAGGTCTGTGTTCATAACTAACGATTCTTTTTAGTTGCCAATTTTCATCTTTTTGCTCCCAAATATGAATAAATTTTCCTGTTCCAACGGGAATATCGTTGACGAGAAAGGTATGTTCTCCCAATTGTACAGCGCCAAAATCTCCCAGTTTATCAATTGTGCAGGAAGTTAATTTGCGTGTAAGTTTATCTGAACTTGCACATTTTTCTATTAAAGATTTTATTTCGTTTCCTTTTGAAGTACTTAATCCGAAACGATCGTCGTAAAACTCAATGTCATCAGCAATTAGTTTTTTGAAAAGACCGGCATCACATTGATTAAATGCCACATCAAAAAGCAAACTGTCCATTTTGTTGATTTCGGTTTTTAGAAGATCGATTTTTGAAACTTCAGTATTCGTTTGAGCCTTTGCTTCTCTGTTTAAAAACAATATAAAAAAGGCTAATGTGTTTATCATACGCATCATAGCTTCTTTTTATATTATTATTTTGTTTCGGTTTCAGAATTTTTTGCAGTTTGATGATCATAGCTAAAACATCTTCTCAATTTCCAAACTCCACTTGTTAATATCCAGACATGTGTAAATCTCGCCGTGCTGGCAAAATTTTCTTTTGCGTTTGCCAGAGATTCATTTTTACCAGCTGATTTTTCATAAAATTGATGAATGCCCATTTGCATCGCACCGTACAGAACGCCTTTATCGTATAATGGATAAACTTCTGTCGTGTTTGGTACTAAATATCTTCTGGATTGATAAGTTCCTGTTGAACCACACAAACCTTTTCTAAAATTTTTTAGAAATAAAGCCTTGTCCGAAGCGCCGACTTTGTCGTGGTAAAATTCAAGATCGTCACTAAACAGGTTTTCAAACTGTGAAATGTCGCAAGTATTAAAGCCAACGTTAAAGAGAAGGCTGTCTTTTGACATTATAGTTTTGTATAGTTCTGAGTTTTTTTTCTCTTGAGAAAATCCAAAATGGAATTGTAAAAGTAATATCGCAATTAAAATTGTTTTTAATCGGGAAAAAGATGGATTGATTTTCATTTTATAATTGATTTGATTGATTGATGATTTGCAATATTAGTACAATAATACTTTTTAAAATTGTACAAATGCGAAATCTTATCTTTTTTTTGAAAGAAAATACAAACTTGAATTGAAGGTTTTTGGAGTTGTTTTTGTCACATCTTTAAACTGTTTTATAAAATGCGACTGGTCAAAATATTTGTTGTAAAGCGCAACATCGGTGAGATTTAATTTTTCTACACCGGAGTTTACCATTTGATCTACTGATTTTCTGAATTTCAAAATCTGAATGTACTTTTTAATCGTAAGTCCGGTTGCGGTTTTAAACTTGATCTGCAATAATCTTTGTGAAACATTTAAAATTTTTCCAATTTCTGAAACTGTAATTTCTTCATTGTGAACTTTAATGATTTCGCAGATTTTTTCAATCGTATTTTTAGTGGAATGTAAAGCGCTTAAATCTTCAAAATAAGTATTAATTGTGCTTAATAATGCCGAAATATTACTGTTTAAACCCGAATCGATTTCATTTGTAAAAGGTAATTCAGTTTGGTTGATTTTGATAATAGAATCGGTAAAATTGCTTAAATCATAATTGGGAAACATCGAAAGCGTCCAGGCATGCAATTGTATAATCGTGACTTTAGTTTTTGGCTGAATGTTTACCAAAACTTTATTTGTCATTTGCGAACAAAAGTAAAAACTTTCGTTCATTTCATATTTTTGTTTGCTTGTATGAACTTCTATTGCGTTTCCGCTTACAATTGCAAGATTAAAACAGCCGTTTGGTAAAACGAGTTTGTTTTCGATCAGGCTTTCGCCGATACTGTTATCCAGACACCATATTTTATTAACAAACCGCTCGCATTTTTCACTCACATAATATTCTGAATATAATTTCATTTGTGGATTATTATGTTATTGAATATCAATTTCGGCTTATTTTTTTCCTGTAAATAATTCTACACTTGATGTTTTCTTAAATGGATCGGTAAAGAAACTCGTGTGACCTTTAATAGAACCGCCATTTCCATGAAGTAAAACCAGAGGTTCGCCAGTTCCGTAAACTTCATAATACATTTTAAAACCGTTGATTTCTTTATAATGTCCTGCTTCCGGCTTATTTCCGTACGGAATTTTGATTTCTGTCTGCGCAGAAATCGTCCCAAAACTTAATAAGAATATTGCGAACAGAATGATTGACTTTTTCATTTGATTTTTGATTGATGATTTTCTATCATTATAAGACGACGTAATTCTTTTTTTGTTTCAGTTTCTATACAAATTCTCCAAAATAATCTCGTTTAGTATTCTCCCATTCCTCCAAAATCACACTATAATAAACATCATCTTTGCTTTTTCCTGCAGAATCCACATAATTATTTCTAAAGATTCCTTCTTTTAAAGCACCTAAATTTTCAATAGCTTTTTGTGATCTTATATTTTCGAGATCGGCGCTAAATTGTATTCTTTTAAATTGAATGTTTTCAAAACCAAATTTCAATAATTCAAATTTGCAGGCTTTGTTTAAACCCGTTCCCTGAAATTCCGTTCCATACCAAGTCCAGCCAATTTCGCATTTTTGACTTGCGTGATTTAGATATCCGTATCGCGTGCTTCCTGCAATTTTGTTGGTGGCTTTGTCTATAATAAGGAATGGATAACAAATTCCGTCGGCTTTTTGTTGTAGCGTGTTTTTGATATAGTTTTCAAAATCGGTTTCAGTACGCACATACATTCCCATGTATTTCCAGATTTCATCTTCAAAAATAATTTCTTTGAGTTCGATATTTCTTTTGTCTTCAAAAGGAAGTAGTAAAACTCGTTCGTTTTCTAATATGATGTCTGATTTTAGTAGTTCGCTTTTCATTGTTTTTTAGCCAAAGTAATCTTTTTCGGATTTCTAATAAATCATTAAAAATAGGATTTTGTTATGAAAATGAGTGTTGTTTGAGAGATAGAAACGGTATAAATCATAAATATTTCCTTTATTTTTAAGCTCTTGTAGAATTATTACTTATTTTTACGATCTTATATTTAGATTTTTCTTGATGCAAACTTCACTAAAAATTGCTGTTGTAGGTTCTGGATTAGTAGGATCATTATTGGCAATTTATCTCAAAAAAGCAGGTCACACCGTTCATGTTTATGATCGTAGTCCTGATATTCGCAAAATTAATTTTTCGGGTCGTTCTATAAATCTGGCAATGTCTAATCGTGGCTGGAAAGCTCTTGACGGCGTTGGTGTTGGCGATTCGGTACGCGAAATCGCAATTCCGATGGACAAACGTGCGATTCATTTGGTTGATAAACTCAATTTTCAAAATTACGGACAGGAAGGCGAGTCGATTTATTCGATTTCGAGAGGAACCCTGAACAGGAAAATGATTGATCTTGCCGAAGAAGCCGGAGCTGAATTTCTATTTGACCAAAAAATCTGGGACGTAACGCTAAGCGATGCGACTTTGCATATTGGAGAAACGGAAAGAGGCGAGTGGGAGGAGAAAAAATACGATATGGTTTTTGGTGCCGATGGTGCTTTTTCAAGAATCAGACACAGAATGCAGCGCCAAAGCATGTTTAATTATTCGCAGGAATTTTTAAATATGGGTTACAAGGAATTGAATATTCCGGCCAATACAGATGCTACTCACAAACTGGATAGAAATTCGTTTCATATTTGGCCTCGCGGTGAATATATGTTAATTGCACTGCCTAATCTTGATGGAAGTTTTACATGTACGCTGTTCATGCCTTTTGAGGGAGAAAACTCGTTTGCGTCGCTTACAGATCGTAAAATGGTAGAAGATTTCTTCACGAAAAACTTTCCGGATTCGATTGAAGTGATTCCGAAATTAGCAGAAGATTTCTTTAAAAACCCAACAAGTACTTTGGTAACCATGAAATGTTTTCCATGGACATATGAAGATAAAATTGCATTAATTGGAGATGCCTGTCATGCAATTGTTCCGTTTTACGGACAGGGAATGAATGCCGGTTTTGAAGATATTACGGTTTTAAACGAAATGATTGAGAAATACGGAGACGACTGGAAAAAGATTTTTGCTGAATATCAAATTTCACGTAAACCAAATGCCGATGCAATTGCTGAACTTTCGTATCGTAATTTTATGGAAATGAGTACCAAAACTGCCGACGAGAAATTCTTATTACAAAAGAAAATCGAAAAAGCATTCTCTGATAAATATCCTGAAAAATGGGTTCCGCTTTACAGTCGTGTAACTTTTAGCGATCGTCCTTATGCCGAAGCTTTGGCAATTGGAGATTTTCAAAACGGAATTATGGAAGAAATTCTAAAAATAGATAATATTGAAAATATCTGGAATACTCCCGAAATAGATTATAAGATTTTGGAGTTGCTGCAGAAGTAATATCAAAAATCAATATCAAAAAAATTCAATTTAAAATTTGACAATAGTAAACCCGACAGGTTTTTAAAATCTGTCGGGTTTGTTGTTTAGATTATTTTTTAAAGATTTTGGTTAAAACTCCAAAAACACCTCTGATAAAAGTAGCGCTTGTTACAACTTTCAAAACAGATTTTCCCACAACACTTGCCGTGCTTGGTTCTGCTTTTGAAGATCTGGTTGGTGCTTGTTCTTCTTGTTCTGCAGCAGCTTGTGTTGCCTCTTCAATTTTTTGGGTTAGTATTTCGTAAGCGCTTTCGCGATCAATTTCTTCGCTGTATTTCTTTACTAATTTTGATTTGCTGTTAATCGCTTCGATTTCATCAGCAGTCAAAACATCCATTCGGCTTTGTGGCGCACGCATCATTGTGGCTACAAGTGGCGTTGGAACTCCTTTTTCGTTTAGAGCAGTTACCAGCGCTTCTCCAATACCTAAATTCGTAAGCAATTCATCTGTTTTATAATAGGTAGAAGTTGGATAATTATCGGCTGTTTTTTTAATCGCTTGTCTGTCATTTGCTGTAAAAGCCCTAAGCGCATGCTGAATTTTTAAACCCAATTGTGCTAAAACGCCGCTTGGCACATCCATTGGGTTTTGTGTTACAAAGTAAACACCAATACCTTTAGAACGAATTAATTTTACAATCGTTTCAATTTGTTCTAATAATGCTTTGCTGGCTTCGTTAAAAATTAAATGCGCTTCATCAATAAAAATGACTAACTCAGGTTGATCTGCATCTCCTTTTTCAGGCATTTTTTGGTAGATTTCGGCTAATAAACTCAGCATGAAAGTTGAGAATAACTTTGGTTTATCCTGAATATCCGTCAGGCGGATGATGTTAACGTAACCTTTTCCGTTTTCGTCGATTCGCATTAAATCATCAATTTCAAAAGATAATTCACCAAAAAATATATCTCCGCCTTGTTGTTCCAATTCAATTATTTTTCTTAGAATCGTTCCGGTTGTTGCGGTCGAAATTTTACCATAACTGGCCGTAATTTCGTCTTTACCTTCTTCGGTAATATAATTAATGACTTTTTTAATGTCTTTCAAATCCAATAAAGGCATTTGCTTGTCGTCGCAATATTTAAAGATTACGGAAACAACTCCGGCCTGAGTATCATTTAAATCTAAAATTCGTGAGAACAATACAGGGCCAAATTCAGAAACGGTTGCACGCAGACGAACGCCGTTTTGTTTTGATAAAGACATCAATTCAACAGGAAATGAAGATACATTATAAGGTATGTTTATTTTGGCGTGACGCTCGGTAATAAAACCTTCTTCTTTTCCTTCTTTTGCAATACCGCTAAAATCACCTTTTATATCCATCATTAAAACAGGAATTCCGGCATTTGATAATTGCTCTGAAAATACCTGAATGGTTTTTGTTTTTCCAGTTCCGGTTGCTCCGGCAATTAAGCCGTGACGGTTTAAGGTTTTTAATGGAATTTTTACATGAACCTCTGCAATAGGTTCACCGTCAAGAATTGCTCCGCCTAGAATAATGCTGTCTCCCTTAGATAAATATCCATTGTTTATATCTTGAATGAAATTGTCTTTTTTATTCATGTTTTTGTTTGTAATTTAGATGATTATAAGAGTATTGCTTTGTTTTTTAACAATTTGATTACTTTTTTTTTAGTAGGAAAAAGCTTTTTCGGGTTAAAAATATAATAAAAAATAATTTCGCATCTTTTTAAGAAGATATCAAAGGAATCTTTGAATATTTACTAAAACGTTGTAATTTTCCCATAAATCGTCCTTATTTTTGTTTTATCGAAAAAAGAATGTTGGCAAATTAATGAGATATTTTTTAAATTGACGTTAAATTTGCTTCAATAAAATTAAAAAAAGTTTTTTTATTTAAACTAAACGTATAAATTTGCTCCTCTACAAGTTAAATATAACTAAAAAATAAAAATTATTTAAAACTATTAAAATTTAAAAAAATGGCAAACGTTAAAGTTAAAAAAGAAAGCACTTCGAATGGGGGAGGAATGATCACTGGAATCATTATTGTAGCGTGTATTTTGGTTGGGGTGTTTATTTGGAAAGTAATCATGGGAGATGCTTCTAACTTCGAAGGTGGTAATCCTGAAACAGGTCACCCGATCAATACATTAGGGCAAGTATATAAAGGAGGATTTATCGTACCAGTATTATTAGGTATGTTTTTAATGGTTGTTGTGTTTTCTATTGAAAGATTTATCGTTATTGGAAAAGCGGCTGGAAAAGCTAACTTAGATAAATTCATGAAAAGCGTTCAAGGAAGTATTAAAGAAGGAAACATCGAGGCTGCTATCGCTTCATGTGACAAACAACAAGGTTCAGTTGCAAATGCAATTAAATCTGCTTTGATTAAATATCAAGATGTTAAAAAAGAAGGTTTCAACAGTGAAGAAGCTTCAGAAGTAATTCACAAAGAAATCGAAGAGGCAACTTCATTAGAAATGCCAATGTTAGAAAAAAATATGACTATTATCTCTACTTTAGTATCATTAGGAACTTTAGGAGGATTATTAGGAACTGTATCAGGTATGATTAAAGCGTTTGGTGCGTTAGCTTCTGCTGGAACTCCAGACCAGGCTGCTCTTGCAACAGGTATCTCTGAGGCACTTATCAACACTGCAACAGGTATCTCTACTTCTATCTTAGCTATCGTTTCTTACAACTTCTTTACTGCTAAAATTGATGATTTAACTTACTCTATCGATGAGGCAGGTACTACAATCGTGAATACTTACAGAAGATTCAGAGGAAGTTTGAAACAATAATTAATTTTTGATATTAATAATTTTAATTAATTATATCAAAATAAAAATAAAAGAGAATGGCTAAAATAAAAATGAAAAAAAAGTCAACATCGACAGATATGACTGCCATGTGCGATGTTGCGTTCCTTTTGCTTACGTTCTTTATTTTGACCGCTACTGCTAAGGTGCCTGAGGCACTTCCTGTAGATATGCCTTCATCTACTGTTCAAACTAAATTACCTGATACGGATTTAGCTACGATCATTGTTGGTAAAGGAAAAGATGGAAAAAGTAAAGTGTTTTTTGACATAAAAGGTAGAGAAGTTCGTAAAAGAACTCTTGAAGGAATGGGTCAAAAATACGGAGTTACTTTTTCTGAAGATGATAAAAATCAATTTGCATTAATGGATGACTTCGGTGTTCCGGTTGCAGGTTTGAAACAAATCATTAACATGAAAGCGGCTGACAGAAGTAAAGCAGATCAAAGAGGAATTCCAATGGATTCTTTGGATAATCAATTAAAAGATTGGCTTTTGATTGCTAGAAGAGCTACAATTGATCTTGATGATAAAGAATTGCAAATCGCTATAAAAGGAGATGCAAAAGAAGAATACCCACAAATCAAAAAGATTATGGATATCCTGCAAGATCAAAAAATCAATACCTTTAACTTAGTTACTGGTATGAGAGGAAAAGACTTTTAATTAAAAAATATACACTAAAATGGCTGAATTAAATACCGGCGACGGTGGTGGCGGAAAAGGTGGTAAAGTAAGAAGTAAAAAGCAAAACTCTAAAGTAGATTTAACTGCGATGGTGGATTTGGCTTTCTTATTGATCACATTCTTTATGTTAACCACTACGTTGTCAAAACCTCAATCGATGAGTTTAGGTTTGCCAGATAAAGATGAGGATATTACCAAAAATAAGGACATAAAAGTTGATGAAAAACGAACTATGACCGTTATGATGGGAGAAAATAATAAGCTTATTTATTATATGGGATTATTAGAAAGTCCTATTGCTGGTCCTAAAGATATTGCTTATGGGAAAGATGGTATCCGTAAAGAATTATTGTCTCGTAAAAGATCAGTAATTGAATATACAGGATCTAAGGATAAAGGGATTATTGTTATCATCAAGCCAGGTAAGAAATCTAAGTACAAAAATCTGGTAGACATTTTAGATGAAATGGCTATCACCGAAGTTGCTACTTATGCAATTGTTAATGATTTCTCACCTAAAGAAACCGAATTGTTAGAGAAAAAATAAGAGCAATCTTGTTTTGACAATAACCTAATAATCAAGAAAAATGAAATTAGATATAATTAAAAATCAGTGGCTTGATATCGTATTCGAAGGACGTAATAAGATATATGGTGCATATGAGTTAAGAAAATCAAATACGAAAACTACAGTAAGAGCACTTATTGTTGGTTCAGTTATTTTTGCTCTTGCTGTTGCTGCTCCACTTATTGCTAGCTTTTTGCCAAATTCTGGTGATGATGCAGAGAATAATGATATTAAGATTACAACGATAAAGTTACCTCCTAAAAAACAGGAAGTAAAGCCAAACATGCCGCCACCACCGCCACCGCCACCAAAAGTGGATCAGGTGAAGTTTGTGAAACCGGTTGTTGCTAAGACAGAAGAAATCACTGAAGAGCCACCAAAAATTGTGGATCTGAAAGAGAAAAAAATTGGTTCAGAAACTATCAAAGGAGATCCGGATGCAGTTTTAACTGTGGATGAGCCAGTAGGAAACGGACCAGTATCTCAAGTGGTTGAAGAAGATAACAACGTGTACAACACAGCTGGTATCGAAGTAAAACCAGATTTCCCTGGAGGAATTGAAAAATTCTACAAATTCGTAGGAAACAATTACAAGACTCCGGAAGAAGAAGGTTTAAAAGGTAAAGTTTACGTTACTTTTGTAGTTGAAAAAGACGGTTCATTAACCGACATTAAAGTTTTAAGGGATATCGGTTACGGTACAGGAGCAGAAGCAATTCGTGTTCTTAAAAAATGTCCAAAATGGACTCCCGGCGAGCAAAATGGTAAAAAAGTTAGGGTACTTTACTCTCTTCCTATTACTATTCAATCTGCAGAATAATGTTAAAAGATATGCTTAATAATATTCAGAAGAAATCGCTCAGAGAGCGATTTCTTCTTGTTTTAGGAATACTCTTTTTTTTAATATATCTTGTGCTTGGTTTAATGATTATGTTTTGGAAAAAATTACCATTAAACATGGATCCAATGTACAGATATGCTTTTGGAATTCTGTTAATAGTATATTCAGGTATACGTTTTTTGAGATTAATTAATTCAAACACAGAATAGTTATGTTTAAATATGCTAAAGTTTTTGGTTTAGTAACCTTTGTCTTTTTGTTTGCCATGTGCAACCAAAAAAGCAAAAGCGAATCTAATAAGGAATCAATTTTAAAAGGAACTATAGATATTACTGTTGATGAAACCATAAAACCAATAGTTGAAGATCAGGTAGCTGTTTTTGAAAGTATTTATGATGCGAAGATTTCGATAAAAACAAAATCGGAAGCGGAGCTGATAAATGATCTTACAAATCAAAAAGCAAAAGTTGTAATTACAACCAGAAACCTGACTAAGGAAGAGAAAGAGCGATTTGAGAAAAATAAAATAAATCCAAGAGTTACTCCATTTGCAACTGATGCAATTGCTTTAATTTCGAATAAGAGTAATAATGACACTTTAATTGCGTTAAAATCAGTAATAGATTTTATGCAGGGTAAATCAGATTCTAAAATTAAAGGATTGGTTTTTGATAATCCAAATTCAAGTACAGTACGTTACATGAAGGATTTGGCTAAAGTAAACGAAATTCCTGCCACTGGTGTTTTCTCCTTTAAAACGAATGATGAAGTGATTAAATTTGTTGCAGAAAATGATGGAATGATTGGTGTAGTTGGTGTAAACTGGTTGTATCAGCCATCTCCAAATATGCTTGAAGTAATAAAGAAAATTAATGTTTTAAGTGTTAAAGGGCTAAAAGATGATAAATACTATAGTCCAACACAAAATGATCTGGCTGAATTAAAATATCCTTTGGCACGTGATTTGTTTATTATAAATTGTCAGGGGTATTCTGGTTTAGGAATGGGATTTGCTTCATTCATAGCCGGGGACATTGGACAACGAATAGTTTTAAAATCCGGATTGCTTCCTGTGAGAACTCCGGGACGAAAACTACAAATTAGAAGTCAAATTAATAACGATAAAGAATAAATTAATTACAATAAAGATGAATAAATTTAAAATTTTTAGTCTTGCCTTAGTTGCTTCAGCTTCTGTAGTAAAAGCGCAAGATATCAAAGAAGCTAAAAAAGCAATCGACGCAGAGCAATTTCAAAAGGCAAAATCATTGCTAAAATCAATTATTAAAGCAAAACCATCTGATGGTGAAGCAAACTTTGTTTTAGGAAATGTTTATCTAAACCAATCAATTATTGATTCCGCTAAGATTTATTACTTAAATGGATTAGAAGCATCAGACAGAAAAAACTTAAATTATATTGGATTAGCTCAAATAGATCTTGATAGCAAAAATACTGCTTCGGCTACTGCAAATTTTGGTTTAGCAACAAAAGATATGAAGCGTAAAGATGTAGATGAATATATTTACATTGGAAAAGCTTACATGAATTCTGTAAACCCTGATTATACAAATGCTGTTGCATCTTTAAAAAAGGCATTAGCAATTGAGCCACAAAATGCTCAGGCACTTTTAACAATTGGAGATGCATATTACGGTGCAAACAACCAAAATGATGCATACAAAGCATATCGTGATGCATTTACGGCAGATCCAACACTTTTAAGAGCTAAAATGCAATTAGGAGTTTTGTTGAAAGGAGCAAAATCTTATGAAGAAGCAATTAAAGCCTTCAATGAAGTTATTGCTTTAAATGCTAATTACGGTCCTGTTTACAGAGAATTGGCTGAAACTTATTACAAATGGGGAAGAAACAAACCATCTACAGCAAAAGTTAACTTGCAAAATGCAATTACTAATTACGAGAAATATTTAAGTCTTACAGATTATTCATTAGACTCAAAAATGCGTCACGCAGATTTCTTGATCTTAGTTAAAGATTATAAAAACCTTGAGGTAGTAGCAAACAAAATGATTGCTGAAGATAAAGTTAATCCTAGAATTTACAGATATTTAGGATATGCTGCTTACGAGAATGGAAATGTTGATGTTGCAATTAAATCTATCGAAGATTATATTAAAGTACCAACAAACAAAGTAATTGGCAGAGATTATTTATACTTAGGCCAGGCTAAAATTAAAAAAGGAACTAACGCTGAAGGAATTGTTGACCAGGCTGCATTTGATGCAGGAGTTGCTGACATTAAAAAAGCAATTGAACTAGAGCCTTTAGTAGTTGAAGAACTTGCTGATTTTGGAAAAGCTTTATTCGGTAAAAAACAATTTGCACAAGCTGCGACTATTTTTGAACTTGGAGCTGCTAACAAAGATTCTAAAAATTATTTAGATGATAACGTTTATTATGGAATCTCACTTTATTATGCAAATGCAAATAAAGCTGCCGGAGCTCCTAATGCAGAAGCTTTAGGGAAAGCAGAAGCTGCTTTTGACAGAGTTTTAGTCGCTTCTCCTACTTATGATGAAGCTTACTTATACAAAGGAAGAATCAATAACTTGTTAGAGAAAGACGATCAGATTATCAAAAACTACGAAGAATACGTTACTAAAACAACTGCAAAAGGAGCTGAGGAATTAGCGAAACCTGCTACAGTTAAAAAAATCGTAGAAGCTTACAATAGCATTGGTGCTAGTTATGCTAATACAGATAAAGCTAAAGCAATTGAATACTTCAATAAAACTTTAGTTTTAGATCCAACAAATAGCTATGCTAGTCAGTCAGTTAAAGCTTTGAAATAATTAAAAGCTTTGTTAATTAAAATATAAACCGGTAGTTCTTTGAACTATCGGTTTTTTTTGTTCCGTATTTAATTGACTATCTTTGCACTTTAAAATAAAATAATGTTATCAAAAGAAATACAATTAGAAGTAAATAAAGGAGCGATGTTGCCTTTGATGGAAGAATTTTATACCATTCAGGGAGAAGGTTTTCATACAGGAACTGCTGCTTACTTTATACGAATTGGAGGTTGCGATGTAGGTTGCCATTGGTGTGATGTGAAAGAGAGCTGGAATGCAGAATTACATCCGCCAACAAGTGTTGATTTAATTGTAAAAAATGCCGCAGCTTACGCAGATACTGTTGTAGTAACTGGTGGAGAACCATTAACGTGGGATATGAGTTTATTAACTCAGGAGTTAAAAAATAAAAATCTAAAAGTTCATATCGAAACCTCCGGAGCTTATCCGCTTACAGGATATTGGGACTGGATTTGTCTTTCTCCTAAAAAAAATAAATTACCAACTCAAACAGTATATGACAATGCGCATGAGTTAAAAGTAATTATTTATAACAAACATGATTTTATTTTTGCTGAAGAGCAAGCAGAACTCGTAAATGATAATGCGATTTTATTTCTTCAGCCGGAATGGAGTAAGAAAGAAGAAATGACGCCTTTAATTGTTGATTATGTAATGAACAATCCAAAATGGAGAGTTTCATTGCAAACACATAAATATTTAAATATTCCATAAACAAAAAACCTCTTCAACTGAAGAGGTTTTTTGTTTTATAGTAAATAATATACAGTGTGTAAAAAGTATACAATATTTATTCCCAGTTTTTTTATTTGTTTAAAGTAGTTATATGCTAAATTGAAAGTTTAGCTAAATAATCATAATGTTCACCTTCTAAAATTAGTTCACATTTTAAGCCATTTGCAATAGCAGCATTTTGAAGCGTGTTATAATCTAAATACAACCAATCAAATGGTTCTTCTTTTTCACCTTTGTATGAAATATTAAAAACAAGTTCTCCATAATAATCATTATTCGACGGAATCCATTTTCCGCCATCTTCATCTTCATCAAACATATAAATAATATCGGAACTATCTAATAAAATTTGTCCGCCTTCATTTAAGAGTGATTTCAATTTAGATAAATATTTATTGCAGTGGTCTAATTTGCCAAAAATGCCAACGCCATTCATTAGTAAAATTATCGTATCAAATTTTTCGCCTTCAAAATCCAGTATATTTTGAACTTTGGCATTTTTCACACCTCGAAGTTGACAGGTTTCTATTGCTTTTTCTGAAATATCTATAGAAGTGACGTCTAAATTTCGATCATTTTGTAATGACAAACTATGACTTCCGGCTCCGCAGCCTACATCTAATGTTTTTCCGGTTGCTAATTGTAATGCTTTTTGTTCGATTTTAGGCATTTCATTATAAGAACGAAATAGATAATCTACACTCATTTCGTCTTCTTCAGAAATGGAGGTTTCAGTAATAATATCTTCGGGTGAATTATTAGTCTGAAAATCAAACATAGCTTTTCCAAAAAGATCTTTCATTGTAATTTAGTTCAAAGATTAAGGTTTCAAGTTTAAAGTTGTTTAATTTTGCACATCAACTTTAAATAGTAAACTTGAAACAAATTTTAAATAACTTAAATAAGTTAGCCAAAGATAAGCATATCGAAAACAAAAAGTATTTTGATAAGCTGAAAAAGAAACAACCCAAAAATTTAGATTACGTTATGCAGGATTTGCATGATGCCGAATTTAAAAAAACAGATTGTTTACAATGTGCCAATTGTTGTAAAACGACCGGGCCTTTGTTTACTTTGGCCGATATTGAAAGAATTTCAAAATCTTTTAGACAAAAACCACAGCAATTTATTGACCAATATCTTCGAATTGACGAAGACAAAGATTATGTTTTAAAAAGTGTTCCGTGCACTTTTCTTGATAACGAAAATTACTGCATGATTTATGATGTTCGCCCAAAGGCATGTAGAGAATTTCCGCACACAGATCGAAAAAAGTTTCATCAAATTGCAGATCTCACATTAAAAAATGTTGCTATTTGTCCGGCAGCATATAATATTGTAGAAGAAATGAAGAAAAAACTCCCGCTTTAAGAATTTAAATATTTTGTAATTGTTTTTAGGAACAATTCATTTTTGCTTTTTTAAATGTATTTTTGACTTAAACAAAACAAAATCACTTCATAAATCAATAAGCACACATAAATTGAATCTAGAATATTTTATAGCTAAAAAACTTATTACTGCCAAGGATTATAAAAGCAGTATTTCGGCGCCTATTATTAAAATTGCCATTTCGGCTATCGCTATTGGTATTATTATGATGTTGGTTTCAGTAGCAACGGGAATTGGCTTACAGCAAAAAATACGTGAAAAAGTTTCAGCATTCAATGGTCAGATTATTATTTCGAATTACGACAATAATAATTCAGATGTAACCCTGGTTCCAATTTCTAAAAAACAAGATTTTTATCCCAATTTCAAATCAGTTCCAGAAGTAAGTCATATTCAGGCAATCGCAAGCAAAGCCGGAATTATAAGAACCGAAGAAGCTTTTGAAGGAATTATTTTCAAAGGAGTTGGAGGAGATTACGATTGGAATAATATAAAAGAATACTTAGTAGAAGGAAAATTACCTGATTTTTCTAAATCACTAAATGAAGATGTTATAATTTCAAGATTCCTTGCCAATCGACTAAATTTAAAAGTAGGGGATAATTTCAATACCTTTTTTATTAAGGAAGAACAGGGAAAAATGCCAAATAGCCGCCGATTCAAAATCACGGGTATTTTTAATTCAGGTTTTCAGGATTTCGATGCAACTTATATAATAGGGGATATTCGTCACATTCAACGAATCAATAAATGGAATCCGGATCAAATTGGAGCTTTTGAAGTTTTTGTAAAGGATTTTAATAACATCAAAAAAACGGGCGATCAAATCTACGAACAAACGTCATCAAGTTTAGATACCAAAACTATAGTTGAAAAATACAGTTACATTTTTGATTGGTTACAACTTTTCGATTTTAATATCATCGTTATTTTGGCCGTGATGATTTTAGTAGCAACCATTAATATGGTAGTTGCTTTATTAGTACTCATTTTAGAACGCACACAAATGATCGGAATCCTAAAAGCATTAGGAGCTAATAACTGGATGGTTCGAAAAATATTTTTATACAATGCTTTTTATCTTATTATAAGAGGACTCTTTTGGGGTAATATAATAGGTATTTCGATATTGCTCATCCAGCAGCAGTTTGGGGTCGTTCAGCTAAATCCCGAAAACTACTACGTTAACCAGGCGCCGGTTTATATAAATTGGGGTTATGTAGCATTGCTAAATTTATTGACAATTACAGTTTGTTTCGTAGTACTATTAATTCCATCCTATATTATAACCAAGATCTCTCCGGTCAAAGCCATTCGATTCGATTAGTCATTTCAAGACTGAATATCATTTTCACGACCCGACAGGTTTTCATCCCGAAGCTTCGGGACTATCGGGGTCAGGGCAGCGGTTTTGAGAAGAAACATTCGGTATAAAGAGCAGGAAAAAACAAACTTTGCGTTTTAGCGCCTTTGCGAGCAAACTACCCAAAACAGGCAAACCCCGTCAAAAGCAGGATAGCCATAAAAAAACTTCGGGTTGTAAAAAACGTTATACCAGCGAGTTATAAAAAAGATTGAAATTATATAAAAAAAAGGCTTGTAAATGTAAATAAAGGTGCTACTTTTGCACCCGCAACAACGACGGGCGTTCACTGAAATACTGGCAGGCAAATACAATCGGAAGGAAAATTTATTTTCAAAAAAGATTAAAAAAAGCTTGTGAGATTTGAAAACAGATGTTACATTTGCACCCCGCAAAACACGGAAAGTTCATTGATAGATTGGTAAGGTTTGGGAAGGAAAAAGGGAATGAAAATTTCTCAAAAAAAACTTCAAAAAACATTTGCCAGTAAGAAATAAGTTTTCTACTTTTGCACCCGCTTTGAAACACAAGCGAGACTAAAAAGAAATACACGTTCGTAGACATATTGAATTGACAGCCGCTTTAACAGAGATGTTAGAGCAAAAGAATAAGAGTAAGATAATCGAGAGATTAAAAAGAACCGATAGAGACTGATTCGAATAACAATACGATCTTGATTAATTGAGATCAACAATATACGATGAAGAGTTTGATCCTGGCTCAGGATGAACGCTAGCGGCAGGCTTAACACATGCAAGTCGAGGGGTATAGTTCTTCGGAACTAGAGACCGGCGCACGGGTGCGTAACGCGTATGCAATCTACCTTTTACAGAGGGATAGCCCAGAGAAATTTGGATTAATACCTCATAGTATAGTACGGCCGCATGGTTGAACTATTAAAGTCACAACGGTAAAAGATGAGCATGCGTCCCATTAGCTAGTTGGTAAGGTAACGGCTTACCAAGGCAACGATGGGTAGGGGTCCTGAGAGGGAGATCCCCCACACTGGTACTGAGACACGGACCAGACTCCTACGGGAGGCAGCAGTGAGGAATATTGGACAATGGGCGCAAGCCTGATCCAGCCATGCCGCGTGCAGGATGACGGTCCTATGGATTGTAAACTGCTTTTGTACGAGAAGAAACACTGCTTCGTGAAGCAGCTTGACGGTATCGTAAGAATAAGGATCGGCTAACTCCGTGCCAGCAGCCGCGGTAATACGGAGGATCCAAGCGTTATCCGGAATCATTGGGTTTAAAGGGTCCGTAGGCGGTTTAATAAGTCAGTGGTGAAAGCCCATCGCTCAACGGTGGAACGGCCATTGATACTGTTAGACTTGAATTATTAGGAAGTAACTAGAATATGTAGTGTAGCGGTGAAATGCTTAGAGATTACATGGAATACCAATTGCGAAGGCAGGTTACTACTAATTGATTGACGCTGATGGACGAAAGCGTGGGTAGCGAACAGGATTAGATACCCTGGTAGTCCACGCCGTAAACGATGGATACTAGCTGTTGGAAGCAATTTCAGTGGCTAAGCGAAAGTGATAAGTATCCCACCTGGGGAGTACGTTCGCAAGAATGAAACTCAAAGGAATTGACGGGGGCCCGCACAAGCGGTGGAGCATGTGGTTTAATTCGATGATACGCGAGGAACCTTACCAAGGCTTAAATGTAGATTGACCGTTTTGGAAACAGAACTTTCGCAAGACAATTTACAAGGTGCTGCATGGTTGTCGTCAGCTCGTGCCGTGAGGTGTCAGGTTAAGTCCTATAACGAGCGCAACCCCTGTTGTTAGTTGCCAGCGAGTCAAGTCGGGAACTCTAACAAGACTGCCAGTGCAAACTGTGAGGAAGGTGGGGATGACGTCAAATCATCACGGCCCTTACGCCTTGGGCTACACACGTGCTACAATGGCCGGTACAGAGAGCAGCCACTGGGCGACCAGGAGCGAATCTATAAAACCGGTCACAGTTCGGATCGGAGTCTGCAACTCGACTCCGTGAAGCTGGAATCGCTAGTAATCGGATATCAGCCATGATCCGGTGAATACGTTCCCGGGCCTTGTACACACCGCCCGTCAAGCCATGGAAGCTGGGGGTGCCTGAAGTCGGTGACCGCAAGGAGCTGCCTAGGGTAAAACTGGTAACTAGGGCTAAGTCGTAACAAGGTAGCCGTACCGGAAGGTGCGGCTGGAACACCTCCTTTCTAGAGCCTTAGTGTTAGTGGAAACACACGCTGGGGAAAAAAGAAGAAGCTTTATGGGTTTTGATTTCAAGGCTATTTTACTCTTGCTGTTAGTTCAAATAATAAATTTTAAGTAAAACAGAGTCTCGTAGCTCAGCTGGTTAGAGTACTACACTGATAATGTAGGGGTCGGCAGTTCGAGTCTGCCCGGGACTACTAAAATTTAGATTTAAGATTATAGATTTTAGATTTAAAGTTAAGCTTAAAAAAGGAAATTCTGGAAGTTGGGATTCACCACAGGAAATTAGAGAAGAACTCAAGAAATCTAAAATCTGAATTCTACAATCTAAGATTGAAAAATGGGGGATTAGCTCAGCTGGCTAGAGCGCCTGCCTTGCACGCAGGAGGTCAACGGTTCGACTCCGTTATTCTCCACGATTTTAGTCATAAAGTCTAAAGTTATAAAGTCCAAAGTGATTCACTTGACGACTTTTGACTTTTGAGCTTCGACTAAATAAAGTTCATTGACATATTGAGATAAGAAAATAATAAAAAGTAGAAAGCGTTTTTTACAATTTATTGTAAAAGACAAAAAAAACGGTCATAATTGATTTTATGATTGGTACAATAAGCAAAATAAGGGCGTATGGGGGATGCCTTGGCTCTCAGAGGCGATGAAAGGCGTGATAAGCTGCGAAAAGCTGCGGGGACGGGCACACACCGATTGATCCGCAGATACCTGAATGGGGCAACCCACTATGTTGAAGACATAGTACACCGATAGGTGGGCAAACCCGCTGAACTGAAACATCTAAGTAGGCGGAGGAGAAGAAAACAAAAGTGATTCCGTAAGTAGTGGCGAGCGAACGCGGATTAGCCCAAACCAGTGTTGTTACGGCAATGCTGGGGTTGTAGGACCACGACATTTTATGCACAAGGAACCGGAAGTTGCTGGAAAGCGGCACCATAGAGGGTGATAGTCCCGTATGGGTAACAAGTGTAATAGATAGTGGTATCCTGAGTAGGGCGGGGCACGTGAAACCCTGTCTGAATTTGGCGGGACCATCCGCTAAGGCTAAATACTCCTGAGAGACCGATAGTGAACCAGTACCGTGAGGGAAAGGTGAAAAGAACCGTGAATAACGGAGTGAAATAGATCCTGAAACCATACGCTTACAAGCGGTCGGAGCCCTTTCGTGGGGTGACGGCGTGCCTTTTGCATAATGAGCCTACGAGTTAACGTTGCTGGCAAGGTTAAGTGGTTAAGCCACGGATCCGTAGCGAAAGCGAGTCTGAATAGGGCGCTTTAGTCAGTAGTGTTAGACGCGAAACCGTGTGATCTACCCATGGGCAGGTTGAAGCTGTGGTAACACACAGTGGAGGACCGAACCGGTTGACGTTGAAAAGTCTTCGGATGACCTGTGGGTAGGGGTGAAAGGCCAATCAAACTCGGAAATAGCTCGTACTCCCCGAAATGCATTTAGGTGCAGCGCTGTGCATAAAGTTATATAGAGGTAGAGCTACTGATTGGATGCGGGGGCTTCACCGCCTACCAATTCCTGACAAACTCCGAATGCTATATAATGTTTCACAGCAGTGAGGGCTTGGGTGCTAAGGTCCAAGTCCGAGAGGGAAAGAACCCAGACCATCAGCTAAGGTCCCCAAATATACGCTAAGTTGAAAGAACGAGGTTTGTCTGCCCAGACAGCTAGGATGTTGGCTTGGAAGCAGCCATTCATTTAAAGAGTGCGTAACAGCTCACTAGTCGAGCGGACGAGCATGGATAATAATCGGGCATAAGCGTATTACCGAAGCTATGGATTTACAGTTTACTGTAAGTGGTAGGGGAGCATTCTAACAGGGTTGAAGGTGTATCGTCAGGTATGCTGGACTGGTTAGAAAAGAAAATGTAGGCATAAGTAACGATAATGCGGGCGAGAAACCCGCACACCGAAAAACTAAGGTTTCCACAGCTATGCTAATCAGCTGTGGGTTAGTCTGGTCCTAAGGCGAACCCGAAAGGGACAGTCGATGGCTAACGGGTTAATATTCCCGTACTACTAATTACTGTGATGGGGTGACGGAGTGATGAAAGCGCCGCGAACTGACGGAATAGTTCGTTGAAGTACCTACCTATAAGATGCGCAGGCAAATCCACGCGTCTTGGGGAAATACGATAGTACTCGGAGTCTTCGGACAAAGAGATAGTGCGCCTAAGGGCTTCCAAGAAAAACCTCTAAACTTCAGGTAATTAGTACCAGTACCGTAAACCGACACAGGTAGTTGAGGAGAGAATCCTAAGGTGCTCGAGAGATTCATGGCTAAGGAATTAGGCAAAATAGACCTGTAACTTCGGGAGAAAGGTCGCCCCCAGCAATGGGGGCCGCAGTGAAGAGGTCCAGGCGACTGTTTATCAAAAACACAGGGCTCTGCAAAATCGTAAGATGAAGTATAGGGCCTGACACCTGCCCGGTGCTGGAAGGTTAAGAGGAGATGTTATCTTCGGAGAAGCATTGAATTGAAGCCCCAGTAAACGGCGGCCGTAACTATAACGGTCCTAAGGTAGCGAAATTCCTTGTCGGGTAAGTTCCGACCTGCACGAATGGTGTAACGATCTGGACACTGTCTCAGCCATGAGCTCGGTGAAATTGTAGTAACGGTGAAGATGCCGTTTACCCGCAGTGGGACGAAAAGACCCTGTGCACCTTTACTATAGCTTAGTATTGACCTTGGATAAATGATGTGTAGGATAGGTTGGAGACTGTGAAGTGGCGTCGCCAGGCGTTGTGGAGTCATTGTTGAAATACAACCCTTTGTTTATCTGAGGCCTAACCCCATATTGTGGGGGACATTGCTTGGTGGGTAGTTTGACTGGGGTGGTCGCCTCCAAAAGAGTAACGGAGGCTTCTAAAGGTTCCCTCAGTACGCTTGGTAACCGTGCGTAGAGTGCAATGGCATAAGGGAGCTTGACTGAGAGACATACAGGTCGATCAGGTACGAAAGTAGAGCATAGTGATCCGGTGGTTCCGCATGGAAGGGCCATCGCTCAAAGGATAAAAGGTACGCCGGGGATAACAGGCTGATCTCCCCCAAGAGCTCATATCGACGGGGGGGTTTGGCACCTCGATGTCGGCTCGTCACATCCTGGGGCTGGAGAAGGTCCCAAGGGTTGGGCTGTTCGCCCATTAAAGTGGCACGCGAGCTGGGTTCAGAACGTCGTGAGACAGTTCGGTCTCTATCTACTGTGGGCGTTAGAAATTTGAGTGGATCTGATTCTAGTACGAGAGGACCGAATTGGACAAACCTCTAGTGTATCTGTTGTCCCGCCAGGGGCACCGCAGAGTAGCTACGTTTGGAAGGGATAAGCGCTGAAAGCATATAAGCGCGAAACCCACCACAAGATGAGATTTCTTTTAAGGATCGTGGAAGATGACCACGTTGATAGGCTATAGATGTAAAGGCAGTAATGTCATAGTCGAGTAGTACTAATAATCCGTAAGCTTATGTACACCCTTTTCCTCCCGAGCAATCGGGAGGGAGAAACTTTCTAAAACTAAAATACTTTCTTTATCTCAGTATGTTAAGATATTTGCCCGTCGCGGGCAGTCTTTAAGTCGAAAGATTAAAGTTGAAAGTCGAAAGACCTGCCACTTTATGACCTTGGACTCTGGACGAACAACCTTAAGGTGGTTATTGCGGCGGGGCTCACCTCTTCCCATCCCGAACAGAGTAGTTAAGCCCGCCTGCGCAGATGGTACTGCAGTTTTGTGGGAGAGTATGTCGTCGCCTTTCTTTTGAAAAACCCTGTTTCTAACGAAATGGGGTTTTTTGTTTTGTATCGGTTTTGAAAATAGTCGCTTTTCCTGTTTCTTATAACAATCAAATCTTATTATTTGAACCAAGCTGTTGTCCTAATGCATTTATAATTTTATATGTATATTCTTATCAATTAAGCAAAAAAGCTTCTCAACTTTAGGTGAGAAGCTTTTTGCTTTTATTTGTGACTAAAAGATTTATTTAAAATCCTTTTTCGAAAAATGAATCTGCATTTTTAGCCTTTTTTGAAGGCAATATAGAACGGCAATTTTCATTTTCTATTATTGGATTCCAATCCTCTTCAAGATTATTTGCAGTTGTGCTATTTACAGCAAATATTTTTTCTTTGGTATATTCTAAAGCTTCGGTTTTGCTTAATTGATGTGACCATGAAATGCGAGTATCTGATTTATAACCTGGTCCGTAACAATCATATTCGCCATAAAAGGCAGTTTTCCAATTATTATATGCTTTATGTTCTGGATCATTTGACCATACAGACCAACCTTCTGGGGTAATATGTGATTCTTCAAAACAATGAATGAAAACTACATTTGCGCCAGCTCCCCATGGTCTTCCTAAAGATACTTTTGTAGCAACATTTTTTGGATATGCCATTATAATACAATCTCTAAATACAAAACCATATTTATTTTTGCCAACATCCTGATTGCTTGCTGTGATATATGAATCTCTTTTACTTTGAATAAAGCAATTTTCAAATAAAGCGATACCAGAGCCGAAAATGAAATCTGTAGTGCCATCAAGGATGCAATCTTTAATGTATGTTCTTTTGTTTGCTTTAAGATAAAAGGTATCCTGAAAACCGCTTATTTTGCATTTATGAAATATTGATCTGTCACCATTAAGCATTAATGCTACTGCTTGACCGCCTTTTTTATATTGAGGTAAATTGCTGTCGATGGTATTTTCGAAAGTGATATTTTCTGCAAAAAAGTCATTGGCTTCAATAAGAGTACTAAACGATTTGCTTGTTCCACCAGCAGTTTCTGCATAATCGTCATAAGTAAGAATCGTATTTTTATAGGATTCACCGATCAACGTAACTTTCTGTTTGTTGGATGTAAGCTTTAATTTTTCTTTATAAATTCCGGATTTTATATAAATAACGGTATGTTTTAAACTATTATCAGGAACAGCATTAAATGCATCTTGTACTTTTGTGAAATTTCCGCTTCCATCTTTAGCGACAACAATATCATAAATAGAACTATTTTTTTGAGCGAATAATGTACCGCTAAAAACAAATAGAAGAAAATAAATAGCTTGAATTACTTTTTTCATTTTTGTGTAAAAGTTAATAATTAAAAAAAGAATTCCCAAGCTAATCTAACTTGGGAATTTATATAAAATGAAAATTAATTACTAAGAAACTCTATTTTTTACTTTGTGTCCAAATACACCAAAAGAAAGAATAATAATAAAACATAATAGCGGAATAATGTACCCAGATTGAATATCATCGTGATTCATATCAATCAAAGTTCCCATTCCGTATGGTAAAATTGCTCCGCCTACAATTGACATTACTAACCATGATGAACCGGTTTCAGTATTCGATTTTAATCCAACGAGACCTAATGAAAAAATAGTTGGAAACATAATTGACATAAAAAATCCAATTCCGCCAAGCGCATAAATAACATAAATTCCTGTTCCGTAAATTGCTACCAAACAAAGAAAGATACTAATTACACAATAAATTGAAAGTAAGACATAATCTTTCACAAACTTCAAAAAGAAAGTTCCAATAAAACGGCCAGCCATAAAAAGGAAACCATAAATACCAAGATAATATCCTGCTGTTTTTTCATCTAATCCTGCACCTTGTTGTGCAATTCTGATAAAAAAACTGGTGATACAAACTTGTGCACCTACATAAAAAAACTGTGCAACAACTGCCCAACTTAAATGAGAGAATTTTAAAACCGAGAAAAAACCCGGCTTAACTTCTACTTCAGTATGTTGTGGTTTCATCGATGGCAAATGCATAAAGTAAAATAATACAGCTACTAAAACCAATACACTTCCTAAAATGATATAAGGTAATTTGACAGCAGAAGCTTCTTCTAATAAGTAAGCTGCTTTTGTCGCATCCGGCATTGCTGCCATTTGCGCTGGTGTATGTGTTTTTCCCGATAAAATAAATAATGAACCAACAATTGGTGCAACCATTGCTGCTAAACCGTTAAATGAAGCAGCTAAATTCAATCTTTTTGAAGATGATTCCGCAGGTCCTAAGATCGCAGCGTACGGATTTGCACTTGTTTCTAAAATAGTCAGTCCGCAACCAATTACAAATAATGCAAATAAAAATAATTCATAAGTTCTTGTATTTGCAGCGGGAACAAATAGAAAAGCTCCAGTTGCGAAAACTAGCAACCCCGTAATAATACTGTTTTTGTATCCGAATCTTTTAATTAGCATTCCCGCCGGAATTGCCATTATAAAATAAGCGAAAAATACAGAAGTATCGATTAATGTTGACTGACGATTGTTTAATTCACACGCTTTTTTAAGATGTGGAATTAAAATCGAATCCAGATTATGTGCCATTCCCCAAAGGAAAAATAAGCTGGTAATTAAAATAAAGGGCAAAAGATATTTATTTCCTGTTCCTTTTTCTGTAGCGACTTCATGTTGATCGCCAATTTGGTTGGTTATTTGCATAGTTAGTTTTTTTAAAGGTTCAAAGTTTCAGAGGTTCAAAGTGGCAGAGGTTTAGAAGGCTAAAAGTCCAGATCTCTGTCCCTTTGTGTCTTTGAACCTTTGTCTCTCAAAAGAATTATTTCTTTTTTACTAATAAAAGGTGATCGCAAACTAATACGACTTCACCTCTTTGATTTATAATTTCTACGTGTTCCGTAACAGTTCCCATATCTGGTTTTTTGGCTTCTCCTTTTTCAGAAATTGTAATTTCAGAATGGATCGTGTCGCCAATATGAACTGGTTTTACAAATCGCATACGATCGTATCCTTTAGAAAAGGCTTCAGGATTTATTTCTGATGCGGTCAATCCGATGCCAATGCTGAAAACCATAGTTCCGTGTGCGATGCGTTGTCCGAAAGGTTGTGTTTTACACCATTCTTCATCCATATGATGCGGAAAAAAATCTCCTGTATGACCTGCGTGAACCACAAAATCAGTTTCAGTAATAGTTCTTCCAAAAGTGACGCGTTTGTCGCCAATTTGATAATCGTCAAAAAATGTTGATTTGAAATACATATTTTTTTAGTTTGAAAGTTATAAAGTCAAAAGTCATAAACTCAATCACTTTGGACTTTAT